>RFSU01000005.1 GCA_009923795.1 Sphingomonadaceae bacterium | reverse complement strand
GTCGAGGGCTGCGCGGCTGACAAAATGTTTAAGCCGCTCCACACGTTGGGCGGGGCAAATCAGGCCGCCGGTGCAGCGGACATCGACTTCGCCCTCCTCCGCCACGGCTTCTGACTGACATTCTGGGCAATGACCGGGGAAATTATGGGGTGCGCGATCTTCAGCCCGCGACAGATTTTCGACAATCTGCGGAATAACATCCCCGGCCCGCTGGACGATCACACGATCCCCGGGGCGCACGCCTAGCCGCGCAATTTCATCGCGATTGTGGAGCGTCACATTGGAGACGACAACGCCGCCGACCGTCACGGGCGTCAGCCGCCCAACCGGGGTCAGCTTGCCTGTCCGGCCCACCTGAATATCAATCGACTCCAGCGTGGTTTCGGCCTGTTCTGCCGGAAATTTATGGGCAATGGCCCAGCGCGGGGCCTTGGCCACAAAGCCCAGCCGCGCCTGCCAATCCAGCCGATCCACCTTGTAAACGACGCCATCAATATCGAAGGGCAAATCGGCCCGAAGCGCCTCAATCGCCCGATAATGGGATAGCACATCGGCAGTCGTCGTCAGCGGCACGAACCGAGGATCGACCGGAATACCCCAATGTTCAATCCGCTTGATCACATCAAATTGCGTTTCCCCGGGAAGGTCCGATACCTCACCCCATCCATGGGCGAGAAAGCGCAAGGGGCGTGCGGCGGTGACATTGGGGTCTTTCTGCCGCAAGGATCCTGCCGCGGCATTGCGCGGATTGGCGAAAAGCTTGCCGCCCTCCTCCGCCATGCGCGCATTGAGCGCCGCGAAATCGGCCTTCGCCATATAAACTTCGCCGCGCACTTCGAACACGTCAGGCACGTCGCCTGATATATGCTTCGGGATATCGGCAATAGTGCAGACATTGGCGGTCACATCTTCGCCAACGCTGCCGTCTCCACGGGTCGCGGCCAACACCAGCTCCCCCCGTTCATAACGCAACGAACAGGACAGGCCGTCAATCTTAGAATGACGGAGTCTTGTTCGGACAGATTGAGGAAACGGCGGACACGGCCGACAAAATCCTCAACATCCTCGTCCGAAAAGGCATTGTCCAAACTGAGCATCGGGCGCGCGTGCGTCACTTTGGACAAATGGGCCGCAGGAGCTGCACCAACTATTTTATTTGGGCTATCTGGGCGGATCAGATGCGGGAATTGCGCCTCTAGCGCGTTATTTTCCCGCACCAAGGCGTCATAATCGGCATCCGAAATCTCCGGCGTGTCGAGCGTGTGATAGAGCCGGTTATGCTTGGCAATGTCCTTGGCCAGCCGCATCAACCGATTGGCGGCCTCTGCCTCCGACATATCAAACAGGCTGCTCACGCAACCTCCAACAGGCGTTCCGCCTGTGCGCGGGCTTCATCCGTCACCTGCGCGCCAGAGAGCATACGGGCAATTTCTTCTCGACGTTCCGCAACATCGAGCAGACGCACGCTGGTGCGCGTCACTGTGCCTTCGGAGGCCTTGGCAATCAGCAAATGCCCCGCCCCCCGCGCCGCCACTTGCGGGCTGTGCGTGACGACCAAAACTTGGGTGCGTTCGGCCAACCTGGCCAGCCGATCCCCAATGGCAGAGGCAACAGCCCCGCCAACGCCGCGATCAATCTCATCAAAGATCATCGTGCCCGCTGCACCTTCTTCCGCCAGCGCAACCTTGAGCGCGAGGATGAAGCGCGACAATTCCCCACCCGATGCGATCTTGATCAAAGGCGCAAATGGCGCGCCGGGGTTGGTCGAGATCAAAAACTCCACACGATCCATGCCCCATGGCCCCCATTGGGCTTCGGGTAGTTCTTCGACCAATGTCTGGAAGCGGGCAGACTCCAGCTTGAGCGGCGCCAGTTCTGCCGCGACAGCGACATCCAGTCGAAGGGCCGCCGCCTGACGCACAATACTAACGGCGCGGGCTTCTGCCTCATAGGCCTGCCGAGATTGCGCCACTTGCGCCTCCAGTCGCGCCAACCCCTCTCCACCAGCTTGAATAGCCTCAAGCTTTGCAGAGAGTTCAGCGGTCAGATCAGCCAGATCATCCGGCTGCACCCGGTGCTTTCGGGCCAGCGCGCGCAGATCAAACAGGCGTGTTTCATCCGCCTCGAGCCGTGCGGGATCAAAGGACAGGGCAAAGGCCGCATCGCGCAGTTTATCTTCCGCTGTGCCGCTTTCGATAATCGACCGATCCACAGCCTCCAGCGCTTGCGCCAGCGCGCTATGATCACCCGCCATACGATCCAATATGCGGGCCGCCTGGCGCAATTGGGACAAAGCTCCATCCGCGCCTTCAATTAAGGCGGTGACAGCCTCGAGTTCGGCGGCGATTTTCTGCCCGCGCATCATCATGGCGCGGCGGTCTGCCAATTCTTCTTCCTCGCCCGGCAAAGGCGCGAAGTCGGTCAATTCAGCAACGGCATGAGCCAGCCAATCCCGATCCCGCTCGGCATCGGCCAAGGATTGCCGCGCCGTCTCCAGCGCCGCCTCTGCATCGCGCCAGTCGGCATAGGAGGACCGCAAGCGCCCCGCCTCTGCCCGCGCAAAATTATCGAGCAACGCACGATGGCCACGCGGGTTAATGAGGCCGCGATCATCATGCTGCCCATGAATTTCAACAAGCATCGCGCCTAAATCACGCAATAAGGCGGCAGAGACGGGCTGGTCATTCACATAGGCACGGCTGCCGCCATCGGCCTTCACGGTGCGGCGGACGATCAGTTCTTCGCCGGTCCCAATCTCAAGATCATTATTCCGCAACAAGTCGCTTGCGCCGTCTGGAGCATGAAAGCTGGCGGTGACGCTCGCCTGTGTGCATCCTTGGCGCACAAGGCCGCTATCGGCGCGATCCCCCAAAGCGAGGCCCAGAGCATCGAGCAGGATTGATTTGCCGGCCCCAGTTTCCCCGGTGAGGACACCCAGCCCGCCATCAAAATCGAGGTCAAGTGCTTCGATCAGCACCACATCGCGGATCGAGATAGAGGTCAGCATGCCGCGCAGGGTCACGCCTTGGGCGCGTGCTTCTGCATCAGGTCAAAGGCGCGCTTATACCAATCGCTATTGGGGTAGTTACGCCCAAGAACAGCCGCCGCCTTCTGCGCCTCTTCGGGCACGCCCATGGCCAAATAGCTTTCGGTCAGGCGCAGCAAGGCTTCTGGCGCATGGCTCGTCGTCTGATACTCTTCCGTCACCTTGCGGAACCGAGTTGTGCTGGCCAACCACAGACCACGCCGCTGGTAGAAACGACCAATTTCCATTTCCTTGCCCGCCAAGTGATCGCGGATTAGGTCAATCTTCAACCGGGCATCGGCGGCAAAGCGCGATGTGGGATAACGGCGGGTCAATTCACCAAAGGCATCCAACGCCTGCTGCGTGATCTTCTGGTCGCGCGTAACGTCAGAGATCTGCTCATAATAATTAAGCGCAATCAGATAATAAGCATAGGGCGCGTCGCGATTGCCGGGATGGATCGACAAGAAGCGCTGCGCCGAGCTGGTCGATTCGGTGTAATCACGCGCCAGATAATAGCTAAAGGCGCTCATCAACTGCGCGCGGCGTGCCCAGACGGAATAGGGATGCTGGCGTTCCACCTCATCAAAAAGGGCTGCTGCCAGCTTATAGTCACCGCGATCCAGCCGCCCTTTTGCGGCATTATAGAGGGTCGCCACATCGCGCGCGACGTAAGACGTATCGGCCTTGCTTTTCGCGCGCCCACTGGCGCACCCGGCAAGCGGAACGGCAATCATGACGGCGGCGAGGACAGCAACTGTCCGGAAACGAGAAGTCGACATGGCGGTGTCTTAGCCCGCCCGATCCGTCCCGCCAAGCGGAGAGATGGGCTTTTGCCAAGAGCCTGCCCTTATCAGGGCAAAGACCATCGCCTGATGTGACTAGCGCTGATCAGGGAAGGTTTCGCGCACCCGCTCTGCCCCGGGCCGTCCGGACTCTGGCTGAACAAAGCTATCGGGCGTCACGTTCAACCAAATCAGCACGGGGGCTGAAATGTAGAAGGACGAGAATGTCCCGATGACGATACCGAGAAGCATGGATGCGGTGAAACCGAAGATCGTATCTGGCCCAACCAGCAACAAAATGCCCAGCGTGATGACCAGCGACAGCGATGTCGTGACCGTGCGCGACAGCGTTTCGTTGACGGAAAGATCGAGCAAGGGCTGAATTTCCATCTTGCGATACTTGCGTAAATTCTCGCGAATGCGGTCATAAATGACGATCGTATCGTTCAGCGAATAGCCGATGATCGTCAGAATGGCGGCGATTACGTTCAGATCAAAGGTCAGCCGCGTCAGCGCGAAAAAGCCGAAAGTCAGGACCACGTCGTGGAACAGCGTCACCAAGGCTCCAACGCCAAATTGCCATTCAAAGCGGAACCAGATGAACAGCGAAATGCCCAGCATTGCAAGCGTTAGGGCTATGCTGCCGGTCGAAAACAGCTCACAGCCCACTTTGCCAGAAACAGAGTTAACCGCCCCAATATCGACACCGGGATAAGCCTTGGTCAGCTCCCCACGCACCTTGGAGGCGATTTTGTTGGATTGATCCGCTGGCCCGCCCGACGCGCCGCCCGTTCCCATGCATTTTCCAATGGGGTTGGTGGCTTCACCTTCCAATGGAATGCGAATGCTGACCACCTTAGGATCGGACATTTGCTGGAGCACAACGTCGCCAACATCCATGCGTTCAAGTCGGCCCCGTAGCGCGCCCATGTCAACCGGCTGGTCAAAGGTGACGCGGATGGACTGACCGCCGACAAAATCGATACCCCAGTTCAACCCGCGCACCGCCACCAATGCGATGGATGCTGTAAGGAGCACAATAGACAGGGCCAATGCCCACCAGCGATAGCTTAAAAAGGCAATGCTGGTCTGATCCGGAACAAGCTTAATGGGGCGCATGCCGTAACTTCCTTAAAGAACCAGCGTTTTGGGGCGATTGCGCTGCAAATATTGCGAGACCAACAACCGGGTAAATGTGACGCCCGTAAAGACCGATGTTGCGATGCCAAGCGCGAGGACAACCGCAAAACCCTTAATCGGGCCGCTGCCAAACCAGAACAGGATGATCGCCGAAATCACATTAGTGATGTTGGCATCAAAAATGGCGGTCGAAGCCTCTTTATAGCCAAACTCCACCGCCTGAAGCGTTTGCCGCCCTCGGCGTATCTCTTCACGAATACGCTCATTAATCAGCACGTTCGCATCGACGGCAGCCCCAATAGTGAGGACAAAGCCTGCAATGCCCGGCAAGGTGAGCGTCGCGTTAAACAAGCCCATCAGCCCCAAGACCAAGACCCCGTTCAGCAACAAGGCAAGGGTCGTGTAGACGCCAAAACGGAAATAGGTGAGGATCATATAGGCGACCAGCGCCAACGTCGCGAGGACGCCTGCCAAAATCCCCTTTTCAATCGAATCCTTACCGAGTTCGGCACTAACACTCGATTCTTCAATCACCTTAAGCGCCACAGGCAATTTGCCAGAGCGCAAGGAAATGGCGAGCTCATTGGCGGAATCCACCGTAAAGTTGCCGGAAACCTGAGCGCTGCCGCCGAGAATAGGTTCATTAATGTTCGGCGCAGAAATCACGACATTGTCGAGAATGATCGCAAAGGGCTTGCCGACATTCTCGCTCGTCACGCGACCAAATTTGCGGCCACCCTGGCTATTAAAGCGGATAGAGACAACTGCGTTGCCAGACTGCGGATCAAACGCCTGACGCGCATCGGTCAACTCATCCCCAGAGACCATGACGCGACGCTTCACCGCAATCTTGCCGCCTTCAAGCATCGGCAAAACCTGGCTGCCCGCAGGCGCACGGCCCGCCGCCACGTCGTCCGGGCTGGCACTGCCATCCACCAGCTTGAATTCCAGCTTTGCCGTCTTCCCCAATAGGCGCTTCAGGCCTTCAGGGTCTTGCAAGCCCGGCACCTGCACAAGAATGCGGTCTGCACCTTGGCGGACTACGGTGACTTCCTTCGTGCCTTCCGGATCGATACGCTTGGCAACGACATTGCGCGCGGTTTCAAGCGCACTATCAATCTCAAACTTCACGCCCTCTTCGGTCGGGCGCATGATGATGCGGGTTGAATCCCGCACCGAAACTGTCCAGTCCCGCGCGCCTGCAATGCCAATGCCATTGGTCTGCTGACGCGCAAGTTCCACCGCTTGATCCAGCTGCGTCGCGTTGCGCGGCATAAACGACAATTCCCCATTGGCGGTGGAAATGTCGCTAATGTCGATCCGCGGCGTTGCCCGGCGCATTTCGGTGCGAATGGTTTCTTCCATCCGATCAATCTGCTGCTTGCGCACATCGGCTGTGTCCGCTTCAAGCAGCAAATGGCTGCCGCCCGATAGATCAAGGCCGAGGTTAATGTGCGTATCTTTCAACCAGCCGGGAAGCTGATTGCGGGTTGCTTCGGGCAGCATGCTGGGCAGCGCCGCGACAATGCCGCTCAAGATCGCCAGAGTGACGAGCCAAATCTTCCAGCGCGGGAAATCAAGCATGCGGCGGTCAGTCGTTCGCGGGCTTGGCAGTGCCGGTGTCGACGTCTGTCAGAGTGGACTTGATCACGCGGACCTTCACGCCCGCCGCAATTTCAACATCAACCATACGATCATCAACCTTGGTCACCTTGCCGACAATGCCGCCAGCCGTGACAACCTGATCGCCCCGCTTTACAGCGTCGATCATGGCACGATGATCCTTAGCGCGCTTTTGCTGCGGCCGAATGATCAGGAAATAAAAGATGAGACCAATGAGAACAAATTGGCCGATAAAAAAGAGTGTGGAGCCCGTTCCGCCGGATGCGGCAGCGCCTGAAGCGGCTTGAGCAAATGCAGGGGTTGCGAACATGCGGATACTCTTGTCAGATGATAACCGGCGGCACAGCCCGCACGGTGGCTGGGCGGTTACCAAATCCGGGCCACGGGTGCAACCAATGCTTAACCCTGCGTCTGATAGGGCACAGAAAAAGGAGAGTGACGATATGATTATTGTAATGGGCATCATCCGCGCGGACGCGGCGGATATTGAGAGTTTGCAAGACGCAATGGCCGCACAAATGGCCGCAACTCAGGCGGAAGACGGCTGCGAGCTCTATGTCTTCTCGCGCGACGTGACTGATCCCAATGTCCTCATGATCTCTGAACGCTGGCGCGATGGCGACGCCTTGGCCGCGCATGGCCGCGCGCCACATATGGCGACATTCAACCGCGCCATTGGTGGTATTAAAATCCACCAGATCAGCGTCAAAGCCTATGATGTATCGGGCGTGCGCACCCTGATGGGGGTATGATCCAAGCGGCGGGAAGTGCAATAACGCCCCTTCCCGCCCTTGCATTGCCAAAAACTGGAGCGTAAAGCCGCGCCTCCGGTCGGGACGTAGCGCAGCCTGGTAGCGCATCACACTGGGGGTGTGGGGGTCGCAGGTTCGAATCCTGTCGTCCCGACCAATTTCTTGAAAAGTTACATCAGCCCTTAAGGCAGACGTCACCCTTAAGGCACGTCCCGTTCAGCCTCGGCCTTCAGCTTGGCTTCTTCTTTCGCCTCGCGCATTTGTTGCGTCCAACAGCCTGTCCATCCGCCAGCGCCCGTGGCCGAGCAGCTTCCTGTGCCAGTTTTCCCAACAGAGAGCGCCGATTGAGAGCGGACAGCCCAGCTTTGGTTTTGGGGCGCCTGAGAGCGTTCTCTCAATTCCTTGGGGATGCGATAGCGTTCCGATTCCGGGCGGCGGGCGCAGACGATAATCTCACTTCCCGTGGAATCGGTTGGGCAGGCATCTTTGCCAAAAATGATCAGCACCCGTTCTGCCCCTTGGGCGGCCGCAGGCGCGGCAGGTGCAAGGAGCGGCAAGAGCGCAAGGGTGAATAGGCTGAGTCTCATCATCAAACTGTCTGCCCCTTCTAAGATGAAGGCAAGATGAATCGGCTGATCAAAGCCGATCCGAAAGGCGAATGGCGGCGCGGCACCCCAAGCGGATGGCCGCTGATAAAAGCGGATAGGCGGGCGCTTGTTCCGCGCCACGGGCAATGGCGGTGTCGTGATGCTCCCGCTCATCCTCCCGAAATTCCTCGATCAGCGCGCCAAATTCAGGGTCATCCCCTGCCAATTCGGTGAGCTGTTCTGAATAATGACGGTCAATCTCGGTTTCAATGGTCGCGGTGCAGGCCATGGCGGCCTTTGGCCCGATCAGCGCCGTTGCCGCTCCCAGCGCAAAGCCCGCCACATGCCAAAAGGGTTGCAGCGCGGTGGGGCGCACGCCTCTTTTGGACAGCAGGGCATTAAACTTGGTCAGATGCTCCGCCTCTTGGGCGGCCATATGCCGGATTTCGGCCGCTTCGGGATGCGCACTGCCAAGGACGGCGAGTTGCCCCGCATAAATGCGCGCCGCCCCATATTCCCCCGCCTGATCAACGCGCAGCATCCGATCTATCTTGGTTTCAGTCATGCCGCCCTCCCCCGACGCATCAGCGCCAAAATCAGCAAACCGCCCGATAGAGAAAAAATTGCGTTAAACCCAGCCAGCGAAACGCCCAGCAGCGACCATTGTGGCGTGTCACAGCGCACCACAGGCGCGCTCATAATCGCCTCAATCGTGGTTGCTGCCGCCGTGCTGGCACAGGGTGTGACCCCCGGCCACCAGCGATATTCAACGCCCGCATGCAACAAACCAATCAAACCGCTGGTCAAAATGGCAAAGGCTGCGATGGCAACAAAGAAACGGGCGGCGCGCTGGCTATGCGTGCCAAACGCGAATAGCGCGGCGACAATCGCTGCATCATGCGGCCAGCGTTGCCAATGACACATTTCACACGGGTAAAGACCGCCAATATATTGGCTGCCCAATGCGCCGACCATAAGGGCCGTCGGCAAAAGGAGAGCAAGGGCCCGTGCCTTTGAAAAATCTGACATCGCGCGCGCCATTTATCGCCGAACGGCTTTGCGCGGAGCCGCAGCCGCCAATTTTGGTCGACCTAGGCGCGACACGGTTTCAATCGCGTAATGCAGCTGAAAATCGGTGATGCCCTTTGCCTTTAATTCTTCAGGCGTTGCCTTGAACCGGGGATCAGGCTTTTCATCGGCTTCCAAGACGCTGTTATCGACCTTGGCCTCATTGATCAGGTGGCGGCTCAAATCCGCCTCGCGGAAACGGGGTCGGGCTTTATAATCGGGATCGCTCAATTGTGGCACGGCGATATCCGGCTCAATCCCGCCTTCCTGCACCGACCGGCCAGACGGCGTGTAGTAACGCGCCGTGGTCAGCCGCAAGGCCGTCGTCTCATCCAATGGGATCAGCGTCTGGACCGATCCCTTGCCGAATGTCCGTTCCCCAAGCACAAGGCCGCGATGATGATCCTGAAGGGCACCAGCCACAATCTCAGCGGCGGAGGCCGAGCCTGAATCGACCAACACAACAATGGGAAGGCCATTGGCGAAATCACCGGGTTGGGCGAAATATCGCTCAATATCCCGCTTGTCGCGGCCGCGTTGCGAGACGACTTCAACCCGATCAAGGAAGACGTCGGAGACTTCAACCGCCTGATCGAGAAGACCACCGGGGTTGGAGCGCAAATCAATGACATAACCAAAAGGCTTGCGGCCCAGCGCCTTTTCAATCGACACCACGGCCGCCTTGGTCATGGCCCCTGTCTGCTTTGAGAAACCGTTGATATTGATGATGCCAACGCCATTGCGGATTTCCCACTTTACCGGCTTCAGCTCAATAATCTGGCGCGTGACAGTGACATCAAACGGCTTGTCTCGCCCGGTCCGAACAACTGTCAGGCGGATGCTTGTGCCCGGAACGCCGCGCATTTGCTCCACCGCTTCATCCAACGTCCCGCCATAGATCAGCTTGCCATCGAGATGGGTGATATAGTCGCCGGGCTTAATCCCCATTTTGGATGCGGGGCTGTCTTCTTGCGGCGCGACAACCTTCACCGCGCCATCTTCCATCGACACGACAAGACCCAGACCGCCATAATTGCCGTCGGTCGAGATTTGCATCTGCTTAAAATCGCGCGCGTCAAGATAGGAGCTGTGCGGATCAAGGCTAGCCAGCATCCCATCAATGGCTCCCTTGATCAGCCGCTCATCATCCAATTTGTCGACATAATCTGCCTTTACGCGCTCATAAACGCTAACAAAGCGTTCAATATCACGACTGACGGTATCGTCTGCTGACGCGATCCCCGCCGTTGCGGCTGGCACCAGCGCAACAGCAGACACAAGCAAAGCGGCACGCAGAAATTGAATGGCCATAAGGGATCCTGAAGTGGTTCTGGGCGTCATTTAGCGACAAATGGGCAGAAGTTAAACAAGTCTCTTTAGCCCAATCCCGATCATAACCGACCGGCGCAAACAAAAACTGCGGCGACCCGCCCCCCGGCCCGCCGCAGCTTGGCATTAAAGTTAAAGCTTAAAGGCTGCCGTCCAGCTTACCATATTTTGCTTCAAACCCGGCGACATCACCCTTAGCCAGAAGGCCCGCTTGATCGACAAAATTGTCGCGCGTGATGCGGCCCGCAAATGTGCCCAATTTGGCGTCAAGCGCCGCGACAGCCTTGGCGTCTAGGCCCGCAATCTGATCAAAGCGGGTCACGCCAAGATCATTGAGAATGGTGTTCAGCTTTGGGCCAAGGCCCTTGATCAAGCGAAGATTATCCGACCCCTTTGAAGCCTTTGCGGCTTTTGGGGCTGCGGCCTTGGGCGCCGCTGCCTTCGGAGCAGTAGGCTTAGGCGCTGCCGATTTTGCGGCAGGCGTTTTCACTTCAGCTTTTGGCGCCGCCGCTTTCGGCTTTGCAGGGGCTTTCGGCTTGGCGGGAGCTTTTGCCTTTGGTGCAGGCACTTTTGGCGCTGGCGCAGCTGGCGCCGCCACCTCTGGCTTGACCTCTGTTTCAACTGGAGCTGCCGTCGACTTAGACGGGCCAAATAACAGCCACAAAGCGATGCAGATGATCGCGCCCGCGGCGACAATAAATGGCAGATATTGCGATAGTTCAGCGGTCATAAGACCCTCCTGGTTGAAACTTCGCCGCACGTTAACTGATCCAGCCGCCCTGTCCAGCGCGTGATTTTTTCTGGCCAGCTGCATTTTGACACGCCATGATCACCCCCAACATATTGATGGAGATATTCTGAATGCGCAAAGCCCTCCTGCTCGCCGCCTGTTGCGCGGCCCTCGCAAGCCCAAGCTATGCGGCCCCGGATTATGCCCCGGCCATTAAGGCCGATTATGATAAGTCCTTGGGCGCGCTGTGGGATTATTTCCACCGTAACCCGGAATTATCCTTCCGCGAATTCAACACCGCCGCCCGCATGGCGAAGGAATTGCGCGCCGTATCCGGCATGGTTGTTACCGAAAAAGTGGGCGGCACAGGCGTTGTCGGCGTGCTGAAAAATGGCGATGGTCCCGTTATTCTGTTGCGCGCCGATATGGATGGCCTGCCGGTGGAAGAACGTTCTGGCCTGCCCAATGCCTCCAAAGCACGGCAAATCGGCGTGGATGGCGTTGAAAACCCAGTGATGCACGCCTGCGGCCATGATGTGCATATCACCTCTATGGTGGCCACAGCGCGGCAGCTTGCGGCTCTGAAAGACCGGTGGAAGGGAACCGTGCTGTTCATCGTCCAACCCGCGGAAGAGCGCGTCGGCGGAGCCGCTGCCATGCTGAAGGACGGCCTTTACACCCGCTTTCCAAAGCCGAATTATGCCCTCGCCTTCCATGTCGCGGCCGAACTGCCGACGGGCAAGATTGCGGCTTCAGAGACGATCCAATATTCCTCTGCCGATAGCGTCGACATTAAGGTCTATGGCGTTGGCACGCATGGTGCCGCCCCCCATCTGGGTCGCGACCCGGTTTACATTGCATCAGAAATTGTGGTCGGCTTGCAATCCATCATCAGTCGCGAAAAAGGCCCACTCGAACCGGGGGTCATCACGGTTGGCGCATTTCATGCCGGAACCAAGCATAATATTATTTCCGAACAGGCAAATTTGCAGCTGACGGTTCGGGCGAATAGCCAAGAAACACGGGATATGCTGATCGACGCGATTAAACGCCTCGCCATCAACACCGCCCGCGCCCATGGCGTGGCGGAAGACCGTTTGCCGGATGTGACAGTGGGGGAATCCACGCCCGTCACGGTAAATGACACGGCACTTGCCCGCCGCCTAAACACCAAACTTGCCGACGCGCTGGGACCGGATGTTGTTGTCTCCTTCCGCCAGACGAATATGGGGGCTGAGGATTTCAGCTATTTTGTGGACCCATCCTATAATGTGCCCGGCTATTATTTTGCCGTGGGGGGATCAAACCCTGCTTGGATCGAAGACGCCCGCAAGGGTGGCCGCCCGGTTGCGGGGCATCACAGCCCGCTGTTCCGCATTGATCCGGAACCATCTGTACGGCTTGGCACGGAAGCGATGGTAGCCGCCACGCTGGAGCTGCTCAAACCGAAAAACTAAAGCGTCAAAGGTGACGCCCCCTCCGGGGCACATTGGAGGGGGCGTCGGTTTTTAACGCGCGGGGACCGCCACGCGCGTTTTCCAAAGCGACCATAAGATGCCGCCCAGGATCAGGGCAAAGGTGACAACCAAGCTCAACACCGGCGGGAACTTCGCGCCATCCATCAAGAAGTCGGAGACAAAAATCTTCGACCCGATGAAGACCAGCACCAGCGCCAGCGCATATTTGAGATAGTGGAAACGGTGCACCATGGCAGCCAGCGCAAAATAGAGCGCTCGCAAGCCCAAAATCGCCATGATGTTCGACGTGTAGACGATGAACGTATCGGTCGTGATCGCAAAGATCGCCGGCACGCTGTCGACCGCGAACACCAGATCCGCCAAGTTAATGACAACGAGCGCCAGGAACAAAGGCGTTGCCGCCCGCACCAGTTTGCCAGATTTCTCATCTTCGACCTTCACAAAAAACTTCTGTCCGTGAAGCTCCTTGGTCACGCGCATGTGCGATGAAATCCACCGCACAACCGGGTTCTTCGAAATATCTGGCTCATGATCCGTCGCCCACATCATTCGGATACCGGTCGCGATCAGGAAAGCCGCGAAGATATACAGAACCCAGTAAACTTCCTGAACAAGCGCAGCGCCCGCCGCAATCATCAATCCGCGCAGCACAATGACAGCGATGATGCCCCATAGAAGCGCACGATATTGATAGATGCGCGGAATGGCGAAGAAGGTGAAAATCAGGCTGATGACAAAGACATTGTCGATCGACAGCGCCTTTTCGATGAAAAAGCCCGTATAATATTTCATGCCCAAATCTGCGCCCTTTTCGACCCAGATCCAGGCACCAAAGGCCAAGGATATCGCAATGTAAAAGGCCGAAAGCTTCAGGCTCTCAGCAATCCCCATCTCTCGGTCTTCCTTATGAAGAACGCCAAGATCAAAGGCCGTAAGTGCGGCGACAATGCCCAGAAAGGTGAGCCAGAACCAGACTGGCGTGCCCAGCCAGTCCATCATTAAAAATTCCATGGTCGATCCCTATTTAACTGCAATGGTGTTCAATAAAGTTGGCTGGCGGCGGCCATTTGAGGGGAGGGGGTGAAGTGCCGCCGCCAGCCGTTCTGGTTAGGCCATCACGCGCAAGCGCTGGCCTCCAGAAAGCCGAAGAAGACGATCTTTAATGGTGAGCTTGAGTTTCTTCAGATGCCGAATGCGCACATCATCCGGGCTCTTGCGCAGCTGTTCTGCATGCAAGGCCTCATCCAATTTCTGATGCTTCACCAACAAGTTAAAAACGCTCAGTTTCATATGCCACTCCATTGAACAATCAGGTTGCTCAATCGGGTGCACCCAAAGCGATGTTATGGAGAGCGGTATCCTGCCCATCGTCATCGCACCGGGGTATCCCCAATGCGGTCCGACATCACGATTGCTTTTAGCAACCGCCAGAGGGGCCCGGCCCGCAGGATTTAAATTAGATTGATTCGATCTGAATATCAAGGCCCCTATACTTTTGGGTAATATACCCCGTCCCTTAACCGCTGTTCGGATCGGAATTTAGCCGCTGCTCCTGCCCAGATGTCTTCATCGGCACCACCTGATATGTAACGAGATGGACATCATGCGCCCGCTTTGCAGCGGCGCGCTGCCGCGTTGAGAAGGACGCCGCGACAAGCACGGCGCGACACAGCCTGCCCGTTTCATCTTCAAGATCGGCAGAATAGCCGAGCACTTGTTCCAAAGCGCCCGTCGGACATGGCCCGACCTTGAGCTCAATAACGACAAAATTCCCATCGCGGTCCCGTGCGGTAATGTCGATGCGTCCACTTGGGACTTCCCGCTCGCGCCCATTATCTATCGCGACAAGGCCCGGTTCCACCTTATCCAACTGTGCCCGCAGCAGGCGATTCAGGTCCTTTTCATAAGTCAGCAGGCGCGTGCGGATAGGAATGCGCTTCCAGATTGGCTCTTCAAACATGACATCACCGAAATCAGCTTAAAATGTCGCATTCAGCCAAATGAGTTTCGGGACGGTAAGCAAAGATGGTTTAGAGCATTTAACCATTAACGAAATTGGGCTGGCCAAGCCTTTCCCGCCAATGAGCGCGAGGACAACCCCTGCCCCGACCAATAGCAAGCCCAGAGCCTCCCCCGGCTTACGGGCTTCCTTCAGATAAAATCGGCTAAAGCCAAGGGTCAGGATCACCTCAACCTGACCCACCGCCCGAACCAAGGCCACGGGTGCGGTCGCAAATCCGGTAAACCAGCAAGCCGACCCCAAGGCCGCGAGCAGCCCGACTTGACCCGATGTGCGCCAGGTGGCGATCACGCGCGGCAATTGCTCTCGCTCTCGCCAGAGGACATAGCTGCCCTGCATCAACGTCTGCCAAGTCTGAACCGCAACCAACGCCAAAAGTGCTGCGAGCAGCTTATCCGTCGTCGCTAACTCCAGCGATGCCGATTTGACAAAGATTGAGGTCATGGTGAAGCCCAATCCAGCGCCAAGCCCGCACAAAGCGGCTGGTTGTATGATGTCGGGAAGGCGCAGCCTCTGCCCACCGGCTGCAACGATCATCACACCGACAACGCCAACGGCTATTCCAAAGATGGTCAGCCAACTGAGCAGTTCACCGAGCAGCAGGAAGGCGAGCAAGGCCCCTTGCATCGCCTCTGTCTTCGCAAAGGCCGTGCCCGCGACATAATTGCGATAGCCAAAGGCCATCAACAGAAGATTCGTGCCGATAATCTGTGCAAATCCCGCCGCCGCGCAAAAGGCGAGGAACGGCAGATGGATTGCGGGCAGATCGGCACTGCGCCAGGTGAGATACGCCCCAAGCAACGCCAGCCCGACGGGCAGACCATAAAGATAGCGCACAAGCCCCGCCGCGTTCACCGAGAGTTCGGCCCGCACCCGTTGCTGCACGGCCGTGCGCCAAGCCTGAAACAAAGCGGCCAGCAGCGTGGCCGGAAGCCAGATCATTCAGCCGGCTCGAGCAGCTTTTCCTCAGCGATTTTCTTGCGCCAGATGAGCGGAGCAGTGGTGTGGACATTCTCCCCACTGCTGTCGACGGCGACTGTCACGGGGAAGTCCTTCACCTCAAACTCATAAATGGCTTCCATGCCCAAATCTGCAAAGCCGACGACTTTGCTACCCTTGATCGCGCGCGCGACAAGATAAGCAGCCCCGCCAACTGCCATCAGATAGGCCGATTTGTGCTTGGCAATCGCCTGTGTTGCAGCCGGGCCGCGTTCTGCCTTGCCGACGCAGCCGAGCAGGCCTTGGTCCAGCATCATATCCATAAACTTATCCATGCGCGTGGCCGTCGTCGGGCCAGCTGGGCCGACGATTTCTTCTCCCACAGGATCAACCGGGCCGACATAATAAATCATCCGCCCCTTAAAGCTGACGGGCAATTCCTCTCCCTTGGCCAGCATATCGGCAATCCGCTTATGCGCCGCATCTCGGCCTGTGAGCATCTTGCCATTGAGCAGCAGACGATCGCCCGCCTTCCAGCCGCGCACATCCTCTGGCGTCAATTTATCGAGATCAACGCGCTTGGCAGCACTATCGGGCGCCCATTCCACCTTTGGCCAATCATCTAAATTGGGGGTTTCAAGGAAGGTTGGCCCTTCCCCCTTTAACGTGAAATGCGCATGGCGGGAATTGGGGATCATCGCCACGGGCTTAGACGCCGCATGGGTCGGATAATCCATGATTTTGACGTCGAGGATCGTCGCCAGACCGCCCAGTCCCTGCGCGCCAATGCCCAGCGCGTTGACCTTATCAAAAATCTCAATACGCAGCCGCTCAATATCATTTTGCGGGCCCCGCGCCTTCAGGTCTGCCATATCAATGGCGCCCATCAGGCTTTCCTTGGCGAGCGCCATCGCCTTTTCCGCCGTTCCACCAATGCCGATGCCCAGCATTCCGGGCGGGCACCAGCCTGCGCCCATTTGCGGGACCATTTCCAGCACCCAATCGACAATGGAATCGCTGGGGTTCATCATTTTGAACTTGGTCTTATTTTCAGACCCGCCGCCCTTGGCCGCGACATCAAAGGTCACCTTGTCGCCCGGCACCATTTCCAGGTGCACAATGGAGGGCGTGTTGTCCTTCGTATTCACGCGCGTAAAGGCAGGATCAGCGAGAATGGACGCGCGCAGCTTATTTTCCGGATGAAGATAGGCGCGGCGCACCCCCTCATCGATCACCTCTTGCAGCGACCGGGATGAGTCCAAAACGCAATGCTGGCCCCATTTGACGATCACGGTGACAATGCCGGTATCTTGGCAGATTGGGCGATGCCCCTCTGCGCACATGCGGCTGTTGGTCAGGATTTGCGCAATGGCATCTTTCGCCGCTGGTCCCTGCTCCTTCTCATAAGCCGCGCCAAGCGCCCGGATATAATCCATCGGGTGGAAGTAGCTGATATATTGAAGGGCGTCGGCGACGCTGTCGATAATGTCATTTTCGCGAATTGAGACGGTCATACCCTGATCCCCCTAGCCGGAACTGCCCTTGCCTTAGCGAGGCAGAACGATGCGGACAATGGCTTCAGGGCAGCCTTTGTCTGTCACAAAAGAGAAAGGCGACCCCGGCCAAAGCAGGGATCGCCTTTCTCTGTTTCAGCCCTGCGGCTGTGGATCAGTAAACGCGGGCCTTGGGCTTGATATAATCCGCCTCATCCGTGAGCGTATAGGTGTGCACGCCGCGATAGCCGAGCGTGACCTTGCCACCCGTGCCGCCCCAACCATCGAACCATGTGATGGTGTGCTTCATCCAGTTTTTGTCATCGCGCTCAGGGAAATCTTCATGCGCATGGGCGCCGCGCGATTCCTTGCGGTTGTTCGCGCTTTCCATCGTGCAGACGGCCTGAGACATGAGATTGTCGAGTTCCAGCGTCTCGATCAAATCCGTGTTCCAGATGAGGCTACGGTCCGTCACGGCGACATCTTCCAGCCGCTTATTGACGGTGCGCATCAAATCCACGCCTTCTGCAAGCAGAGCCGTATCGCGGAACACGGCGCAATGCTTTTGCATTGTACGCTGCATTTCCAAACGGATCTGCGCCGTAGGCGTTCCGCCCTTGGCATTGCGGAACTTCTCCACACGGGCGAGCGCCAGATCAGCCGAATCCTTGGGCAGCGCCTTTTGCGCGGCACCGGGCTTGAGCGTTTCCTTAAGGTGAAGGCCGGTTGCGCGACCGAATACGACAAGATCGATCAAGGAGTTAGAGCCAAGGCGGTTCGCGCCATGGACCGAGACGCAAGCGGCCTCACCAACGGCATAGAGGCCGGGCACAACGGCATCGTCATCCTTGCCCTTCTTCGTCACGACCTGCCCGTGATAATTACACGGAATGCCGCCCATATTATAATGGACCGTTGGGCAAACGGGCAGCGGTTGACGCGTCAGATCGACACCAGCGAAAATCTTGCCGCTTTCGGTAATGCCGGGAAGGCGTTCTGCCAGCACCTTGGGATCGATATGATCGAGATGCAGATAGATGTGATCCTTATTCGGGCCAACACCGCGGCCTTCACGCATTTCCATCGCCATGGAGCGCGACACGACATCGCGTGAGGCGAGATCCTTTGCCGAAGGGGCATAACGCTCCATAAAGCGTTCGCCTTCGCTATTGGTCAGATAGCCGCCCTCGCCGCGTGCGCCCTCTGTAATGAGCACGCCCGCGCCATAAATGCCGGTGGGGTGGAACTGAACAAATTCCATATCCTGCAATGGCAGGCCTGCGCGCAGGACCATGCCGCCGCCATCCCCTGTGCAAGTATGCGCTGATGTGGCCGAGAAATAGGCACGACCATAGCCGCCCGTTGCCAGCACAACCGATTGCGCGCGGAAGCGGTGGATGCTGCCATCCTCCATGCACATCGCAATCACACCACTGCAGGCGCCATCTTCCATGATCAGATCAAGCGCGAAATATTCGACGTAAAAGTCCGCGTCATATTTCAGCGACTGTTGATAAAGCGCATGCAGCATGGCGTGACCGGTGCGGTCGGCCGCGGCGCAGGTGCGCTGCACCGGCGGACCATCGCCCATATTCTGCATGTGGCCGCCAAAGGGGCGCTGATAAATTGTGCCGTCATCATTGCGGCTGAACGGAACGCCCGCATGTTCCAGCTCGTAAACAGCAGCCGGGGCTTCGCGGACCATATATTCAATCGCGTCCTGATCGCCCAGCCAGTCGGCACCCTTAACGGTGTCGTACATGTGCCAAGTCCAGTGATCGGGCGAGTTATTGCCAAGGCTGGCCGCAATGCCGCCTTGTGCCGCTACCGTATGCGAACGGGTCGGGAAGACTTTGGTGACGCAGGCGGTTTTCAGGCCAGCTTCCGCAGCGCCCATGGTCGCGCGCAGGCCAGAGCCGCCCGCGCCGACGACAACAACGTCATAAATGTGATCGATGATCTTATAGGCTTCGGACATTAGTTGGGTGTCCCCGTCAGTGCGATTTTAGCAATGGCGAAGAGCGCAAGCGCGCCCATGCCAAATGTGTAGAAGGTCAGCCCCAAGAGGCTGGCAAATTTCAGTCCTTCTTCATGGACATAATCTTCGATCAGAACCTGAAGCCCGATCCGGAAATGCCAGAAGACAGAAATGACAAGCAGCATCATCGGCACAGCGACAATGGCCTGTTCCAGCCACAGGCGCACCGTTGCGAAATCATAAGCTGGCAAACGCACCAGCGAAAACACCAGCCACAGCATCAACAACAAGGTGCCAATGGCCGTCATCCGGTGAATCACCCAATGGCCGCCGCCATGTTTGGCGGATCCAAGGCCGCGAACCCGGCCAAGACCTGTTCCGTTCCCCATCGCCTTATCCCTTCACAAACAGCAGATACGACCAAAGGGCCGCCGTCATCACCACGCCAAACACAAAGGTCGCGCGCGCCCAGAAGCGGTTGATCGTGAGTTCATAGCCCGCGCCAATATCCAGCACGAGGTGGCGCAGGCCTGAGGCCATATGCTGGAAAAAAGCCCAGCTAAGGCCAATCAATACGACTTGCCCGGTCCAGTGCGTCGCCCAGCTGAGGAAATAATCATAGGAGTCTTTGCCGGATGCAGCGGCGGTCAGCCACCAAACCAGGGCCATTGCCCCAACGATCGCCATGCCATCGCCTGTTGCCCGATGGAAAATAGATGTCGCCATATGTGCGCCCCATTTCCAGATCGAAAGATGCGGCGAGATCGGTCTTGCGCGGTTTTGCGCCATGATCATTCCCTGTCATTAGTCTTGAGTTGTTAATCCATTAGCGCGTCAGACGGCTGGTGCAACCACCTTTGCCCAAGTGCAACCCCAACGTTATGGGGAGCATATGACACAACATATTCTCATCACCGGGGCATCGCGCGGCATTGGCGCGGCCATAGCCACAAGTTTGAGCCACGAAGATACGCGAATTTTCGCCGTTTCCAGCAAGGATTATGATCTTTCAACAGATCAAGGGGCCCAAAATTTATGGGATGGAGCACGCGACTCGCTCGATGGGCGAATCGATATTTTGATCAATAATGCTGGAATATTTGAGAATAATCCGATCGAGGCAGATGAGGCGGACTGGATCGACAGCTGGAACCGCACCCTTCAGGTGAATCTGACCGCCAGCGCCATTTTATGCCGCCGCGCCGTGCGTCATTGGCAAGAATGCAATAGCCCCGGCCGCATTATCAACATCGCCAGCCGCGCCGCCTATCGCGGAGATTCGCCGCAGCATTGGCATTATGCAGCATCCAAAGCGGGGATGGTCGCCATGACGAAGACCATTGCTCGGGGATATGCGCGGGAGAATATATTGGCCTTTGCGATTTGCCCCGGATTCACCATGACCGGCATGGCCGATGAGTATCTGGCCAGCCGTGGTGGGGACAAGTTATTGGCCGATATCCCGCTTGGTCGTGTCGCCATGCCAGAGGAAGTGGCGGAGATGGTTGCCTTTTGCGCGCTCAAAGCGCCGCCATCTATGACCGGAAGCGTGCTCGACATTAATGGCGCAAGCTATGTGCGTTAGGCCTTTGGCCGGACATTACCGCCTGCCTGCGTAGATTTACGTTATGGTAGAGCAGTTCCCCAATGCCTATCTGAGATAAGATCAGACGCTGGCCCGCCGAGCATTTTTGTGAGGCGCCATCGACACATAAGGGATCTCACATGAGCCAAGGGTCACAGGATGAAGTGCAGACCATCCTTTATCAGGCGATGACCGCCTTAAATGCCCTGTCCCACAAAATCGCGACGCCAGATGGGGAGCAATTGCTCCACCCCGTTGATGCCGAATTGCGCCGCCGCCGCCGCAGAGAGCAGAAGTTCAAACTCAATTATTTCGGTGATCCCGCTTGGGACATTTTGCTTGAGTTGGAGCGCGCACAACGGCTTGGCCATCAGCTTGCGGTCACAGATATTGGTATCGAACCGCAAATTCCACTGACAACCGTCTTGCGCTATCTCGCGCGACTGGATGAGGATGGCCTGATTGATCGACGCACCGACCCCAGGGATCGCCGTCGGATTTTCGTTTCCCTAACCAGCGAGGGCAATCGACTGATCGGCGATGTATTTGGCATTGAGCCGCCAAAATCCCCGCCGTGCGCCAAAACGACGGCAGAAATACCGACGTACAATTCTACGCCGCGCTTTGCCGCCAGATAAGCGCCAAATGAATTGATGACTTGCGAAAATCGGCACAGGCCGCAATCAGCAGGCCATGACCCAAGACAGCGACATCTGGACCCTCACCCTGCCCTGCACTCGACACGAGGCGGAGGCGGCGACGCTTGCCGATGACGCTTTGTGGATGCTCGACACGCCGCCCACATTGACGGCGCGAGAGATTGACCCAGCCAACCCAGATGGCTGGGAAGTCACGGCTTATTTCAGCGCAACACCCTCCCAAGATGAGGTGGATGCCGTTCTGGCTTTGATGCCCGGCGGGCAAGACACGCCCTATCATCTCGAAATGCTGGGCGATGCGGACTGGGTGACGTTAAGCCAACAGGGTCTCGCCCCCGTCCATGCCGGGCGGTTCTTCGTGCACAGCGCTTCTTTTGATGGCCCAATACCGGCAGACGTCACGCCTTTCATCATCGAAGCCAGCCGCGCCTTTGGCACGGGCAACCATGAAACAACCAGCCGCTGCCTGACGATGATCGACCAGATCCACGCCAGCGGGGCCGTGTTCAGCCATATTGGTGATATTGGCACCGGAACCGGGCTTTTAGCTTTTGCCGCCCGCCATTTATGGCCGAACGCCTCTGTTATGGCGTCGGATATCGATCCGGTCAGCATCGAGATTGTGGAAGAAAATGCGGCGGTAAATAACATTCCCTTAGGCAACGCAGCGGGGGAAATAGCATTGTGCGTCGCCTCTGGCACGGACCATGACGTGATCCAGGAGCGCGCACCCTATGACCTGATCCTCGCCAACATCCTAGCAGGGCCGCTGATTGAGCTTGCCCCTGCCCTTTCTGATCTTCTCCGTCCGGGCGGGGTCTTAGTGCTGGCCGGGCTTCTTGATCGACAAGTGGAGGCGATCTCGACCGCTTATGCCGAACACGGCGTGATACTGGCAGAGGCTACAGCAGGTGAATGGCCCTGTTTGCGTCTAATCAAGACGCAGGAGCTTGATCCGTCACGCCCTTCTCGCGCCCGCATGCGGACAAGCCAGCCCCCCGGCGACTTTGGCACCTGGTGAGGCGAAATCTATCTAGTAACCAAAGTGACAGATAATCGTTTCATCTTGCAACCGACACGATTAAGGGGCGGCCATGAGCACCAGGACCGACAGCGGACAATTTGATCCGCCGATTGAAAGCCGCGCCGATCTCATCAGCGTCTTTTCCAAGGGAGAAAAGGCGAAGGAGCGGTGGCGCATCGGAACCGAACATGAAAAGTTCGTCTATCGCCTCGCGGACCATCGGGCCCCATCTTATGATGAGCCGGGCGGCATTCATGACCTGTTGATGGCCTTGACCCGATTTGGCTGGGAACCCGTGATGGAGGGTGACAAAGTCATTGCTCTGTCGGGCAGCGATGGCACGGTCAGCCTTGAACCAGCCGGACAACTTGAACTATCCGGCGCGGCGGTTGAGAATTTGCATCAGACCTGTGCTGAAACCGGCCGCCATTTGCGGCAGGTGAAGGAAGTGGGCGCTGAGCTTGGCCTTGGATTCCTTGGCCTTGGCCTCTGGCCAGACAAGACACGCCAAGAGCTGCCCATCATGCCCAAGGGGCGATATGCCATCATGCTGCGCCATATGCCGCGCGTTGGCAGCATGGGGCTGGATATGATGCTGCGTACCTGCACCATCCAGACCAATCTCGATTATTCCAGTGAAGCGGATATGGTGAAAAAGTTCCGCGTGAGCCTTGCCTTGCAACCCCTTGGCACGGCCCTTTTTGCCAATTCGCCCTTTTTGGAAGGCAAGCCAAACGGCTATCAATCCTATCGGTCGCACATTTGGACAGATACCGATCCCGCGCGCACGGGCATGCTTCCTTTCGTATTTGAAGACGGCTTTGGCTATGAACGCTATGCCGATTATATGCTCAACGTGCCGATGTATTTTGTCTATCGCGATGGCAAATATATCGATGCGGCCGGCAAGAATTTCCGGGATTTTCTGGATGGCAATCTGGATGTCTATCCCGGCCAAAAACCAACGATCAGCGACTGGAATGATCATCTCTCCACCGCCTTTCCCGAAGTGCGCTTAAAAAGCTTTCTGGAAATGCGCGGCTCGGATGGCGGCCCATGGAACAAGATCTGTGCGCTACCCGCTCTTTGGGTCGGCCTGCTTTATGATCAAAACGCGCTCGACGCGGCGTGGGATTTGGTGAAGCATTGGACGATCGAAGATCATCAACGCTTGCGCGATGCCGTTCCAAAGCAAGGACTTAACGCAAAACTGCCCGATGGGCGGACGCTCAACGATCTGGCGAAGCAAGTCCTGGATATTGCGGCCGCTGGCCTCACCGCGCGCGGGCAAATTAACTCCATGGGCGATAATGAAAGCGGATTTCTCAACCCGCTGCGCCAAATTGTGGACAGTGGAAAATCGCCCGCACAGCTTCTGCTCGAAAAATATGAGACAGAATGGAAGGGTGACCTCTCCAAAGTCTATGACGAGATGAGCTTCTAAATCGTTTTGGCCGGGAGATCTTGCCCGGCCAATCACGACTTGCTCAGACCAGTCGGCTCTGGCGAACCGCGGCTTCGATAAAGCTCTTGAACAAAGGATGCGGATCAAAGGGCCTGGATTTCAGCTCTGGATGGAACTGAACGCCAACGAACCAGGGATGATCCGGCCGCTCCACAATTTCGGGCAATTCCCCGTCTGGCGACATGCCGCTGAACAGCAGGCCGCTGGATTCGAGCGCCTCACGATATTTGGTGTTCACCTCATAACGATGGCGATGGCGTTCCGAAATTGTCGTGCCCCCATAAATTGCCGCGACATGGCTGTTGGCCGCAAGCTGTGCCTCATAGGCCCCAAGCCGCATGGTGCCGCCCAGATCGCCGCCTTCTTCACGCTTTTGAATGCCCTCTTGGCTCATCCATTCGGTGATGATGCCAACCACAGGTTCTTCGGTTGGGCCAAATTCTGTGGAAGAAGCCTTTTCAATCCCAGCCAAATTCCGCGCGGCTTCGACACAGGCCATCTGCATCCCGAAACAAATGCCGAAATAGGGAACCTGACGTTCCCGGGCAAAGCGGATGCTCGCGATTTTGCCATGCGCGCCACGTTCTCCAAACGCGCCGGGCACCAGAATCGCGTGGAGCGGCTCTAGCTTTGCCGCGATATCACTATCGGGTGCTTCGAAGAGTTCAGCATCAATCCACTGGATGTTGACCTTGACCCGATTGGCGATGCCCCCGTGAACAAGCGCCTCATTCAGCGACTTATAGGCATCTTGAAGGCCGACATATTTACCGACAACGCCAATTGTGACCTCCCCTTCCGGGTTGGTCAGGCGGTCCATAATATCGACCCACCGTTTCAGATCAGGATCTGGGCCGGGTTCAATCCCAAAGGCGCGCAACACTTCTGCATCCAGCCCTTCGGCATGATATTGCAGCGGCACGCCATAGATTGACTTGGCATCAAGCGCTGGGATGACCGCTTCTTTGCGGACGTTGCAGAAGAGCGCGATCTTTGCCCGCTCATTTTCGGGCAGCGGATGTTCGCAGCGGCAGATCAGAACGTCGGGCTGTATGCCGAGGCTCGTCAACTCGCGCACCGAATGCTGGGTTGGCTTGGTCTTGAGCTCACCAGCGGCTGCCACATAAGGAACAAGCGTCACATGCGTGAAGACCGTCTGTTCCCGGCCAAGCTCATTGCGCAGCTGGCGAATGGCCTCAATGAACGGCAGGGATTCGATATCCCCCACCGTGCCGCCAATTTCACACAGGACGAAATCTAGGCCGTCTGTATCGGCCTTTGCAAATTCCTTAATCGCATCGGTCACGTGCGGGATCACCTGAACGGTAGCGCCGAGATAGTCTCCGCGACGTTCCTTTTGGATGATCTGCTGATAGATTCGACCCGATGTCACATTGTCGGACTGACGCGCGGAGACGCCCGTGAACCGCTCATAATGACCAAGATCAAGGTCAGTTTCCGCCCCATCGTCGGTCACATAGACTTCGCCATGTTGATAAGGGGACATCGTGCCCGGATCTACATTGAGATAGGGGTCGAACTTACGAATGCGAACCTTGTAGCCACGCGCTTGGAGGAGAGCAGCAAGCGATGCTGCCATGAGACCTTTGCCAAGCGAGGAGACCACGCCGCCGGTGATGAAAATGAACCGCGCCATGGGAGAGGAGCCGTAAGCGGGCTGCATAGGATTCGGCAAGAGCCTTCACCCGCCTCACCCAAAATAATTTGGGGATTAGTTTGCGTTACCCGGAACGGACTGGCTGGGAACGGGCTGATGACCGCCGGTTGGCACAGGTGCTGCAGGCGCTGCTGGGCGCGCCAGGCTCGCATCAATTGTGTCCGGCTTACGGCTGAGTGTTGCAACGGCTGCCAGCGCGATGGAAAGCACAATAAACAAGGTCGCAAGTATCGTTGTCATCCGAGTCAGGAAGTTTCCCGCACCGCGTGCTGACATCAGCCCGGAAGGGCTGCCGCCTGTCAGGCCGCCGCCTTCAGACCGCTGAACAAGAATAACGCCAACCAGCGCAACCGCGATGATGACATGAACAACGAGCAAGAAGGTGAACATCGAAACAAACTCTTATTGAAAAGGGAAATGCGCTTTCAAGCAGCAGGCCTTAGCCCAGCCCTGTCGACCGATCAACCTTGGCGGCTTGAATGAGGTGGGTCAGGCTATGGCAGCCTTGATGATGGGAATGAAATCATCGGCTTTCAGGCTCGCTCCGCCTACCAGAGCGCCATCAACATCGGGAATATGAAGCAACTCGGCGGCATTGGAGGCCTTTACCGACCCTCCATAGAGAATGCGCACCTTATGTCCCACATCACCCATTTGCTGAACCAGCTCAGACCGGATTGCGCCATGCATCTCTGCCACATCGGCGGCCGATGCTGTTCGGCCTGTGCCAATGGCCCAAACGGGTTCATAAGCAATGGCCAGCTGATCTCCATTAGCTGAGCCGGGCAGCGAGTCCCGCACCTGCCCCGTGACGATAGCAACCGCCTTGCCAGCATCCCGCTCTGCGTCAGTTTCGCCAACGCAAACAATCGCCAACAACCCTGCTTGGATCGCAGCGTCTGCTTTCTTGGCCACTTCGGCGCTGGTTTCGTGGTTATCGGTCCGCCGCTCACTATGGCCCACAATGACAAAGGACGCACCAGCCTCCTTAATCATCCCCGGCGACAAACACCCCGTATGCGCGCCCGCATCATTCCAATGACAATCCTGTGCACCAATGGAAAAACCGGGCGCAGCAGCAAATGCTGGTGCGATGAGCGTTGCCGGCACTGCAAGCGCTGACTCAACATGCCCAATGGCAGAAGCGGCAACCGAAATTGCGGTCACTTCTGCAAGTGCCGCGCGGCTTCCATTCATCTTCCAATTGCCTGCAATGAGTTTTTTCAATGCCATTTTCGTCTCGCTTTCGATGATTTCTGGGGCGTTAGCAAAGGCAATAAAGGGATACCAGCCTTGCGAGTGCTTGATGCCTAACCCGTCCGCCTCTAAGGCAGACAGCAATTTCAGGTGGAGATGTTTTCCCAATGCTGTCCTTTTTCCGGCGCGCGCTTTCCTCTTGGGTCATTATCGGCCTTCTCGGACTCCTCATGTTGGCGTTCATCGTGACCGGTGTCGGAACACCATCCAGCATGGGATCTTTGGGCGGAACAAGCAGCACCGACATTGCCCGCGCGGGCGACAGAAGCCTCAGCGTCAATGACGTGTCTCATCGGGTGCAGCTTGAACTGCGGCAAGCCAAAGAGCAGCAGCCCGAGACCACAATGGCGCTTCTGCTTCAAGGTGGTGTGCTGGAGCAGCTTGTTGATCAATTAACAGATCTTTTGTCGATCCGCGCCTTTGGCGAGGCGCATGGCATGACCGTCAGCGACAAGCTGGGCGATGCAGAAATTGCCAGTATTCCAGCATTTCACGGTGCTTCCGGTAAGTTTGATGAAACACGATATCAGCAGGCGCTGTCCTCCCGTGGGATCACCCCCGAGGAATTTCGTGCCGATATCGATCAGAGCATAGCCATTCGTCATCTTCTCGTGCCGATTTCCGCAAGCGCGGGCTCTCCGCGCGATCTTGTCCTGCCCTATGCAGCATTGTTGGTTGAACGCAGAAGCGGCAGCGTCGTAGACTTTCGCAACAGCGCCTTTGCCGCTGGCCCAGCCCCAACAGAGGCACAGCTGAACGCCTTTTATACCGCCAATCGTGCGCGCTACACCGTGCCGGAACAACGCCTCATTCGCTATGCCCTCATCGATAAAGCCATGATTGCCAAATCAGCAACGGCAACCGAGGCTGAAATTGCGACGCAGTACAAAAAAGATGCCGCAAAATACGCATCGCGCGAGAAGCGCGATCTGACGCAAATCATTGTGCAGGATCAAAAGACAGCGCAGTTGATTGCCCAAAAAATCGCGGCAGGTAGCTCCATGGCAGAGGCCGCAAAGGCGGCCCAGGCAGACGCCATCCTTCTGAAGGCGAGCGAAAAGGCCAGTTTTGCCGAGCAAAGTTCGCCAAGCGTGGCGGACGCTGCATTTGGTGCGGCACAAGGCCGTATTGTTGGCCCAGTTAAATCTGGCCTCGGGTGGCACATCATCCGCGTTGATGCGGTGACACAATCTGGCGGAAAGACGCTGGCACAGGCGCGCGCAGAAATTGCATCCTCGCTTTCATCACAAAAAGCTGCAGATGCCTTTGCAAATCTTCTCGCCAATGTTGAAGACGCTGTTTCCGATGGGCAGACCTTTGACGATGTCGTCAAATCGCGGGGTTTGGCCGTTATCTCAACACCTGCGCTGACCGTGAGCGGTTTGGCCATCAGCCAGCCCGGATACCGCTTTGATCCCTCGCTTGCACCTCTGCTGAAAGACGCCTTTCAGGCAGAATTAGATGATGACCCTGCGATGATCCCGCTCGGCGCGACCAAAGATGCCTTTTACGATCTTGATCGTGTCATTGCCGCAGCTCCAAAGCCGTTCGCAGCCATTCGCGCGACAGTGCTTGCGGATTTCGTGGCGAATCGTGCGAGCAAAGCTGCTCGCAAGGCAGCTGAAACAGCGCTTGCACAGGCCAAAGCAGGCGCACCTTTGGCAAGCCTTGGTGGCTCTACCCGGACACTCTCCTT
>RFSU01000040.1 GCA_009923795.1 Sphingomonadaceae bacterium | reverse complement strand
CGATTATTCGGCACTCTCTGTCGATCGCAATGACCTGTGGGGCAATGTCTTGCGGGCAACCGAGTTTGAATATCAGCGCCAGATTGGCAAGCTGGGCAAGCCGGTGGATCGCAACGAGTGGTTCATGACGCCGCAGACGGTGAATGCCTATGCAAACCCGCTGATGAACGAAATCGTCTTCCCCGCTGCCATTTTGCAGCCGCCCTTCTTTGACCCGAAGGCGGATGATGCGGTGAATTATGGCGGCATTGGTGCGGTGATCGGCCATGAAATCAGCCACCATTTTGACGATCAGGGTCGCAAGTTCGATATGAACGGCAATCTGGCTGATTGGTGGACGAAGGAAGATGTGACCCGTTTTGACGCCCTCGCCAAGCGCGTGGTTGATCAATATGGCGCCTATGAGCCGCTGCCGGGCAAGAAGGTCAATGGTGACCTGACGCTTGGCGAAAACATTGCTGACCTAGCGGGTGTCACCATTGCTTATGATGCTTATAAAATGTCGCTGGGCGGCAAGACCCCCAAGGCCATTGATGGCTATACCGGCGATCAACGGTTCTTTCTTGGTTTTGGGCAGGTGTGGCGCAATAAATATCGTGAGCCCGTTCTGCTTCAGCAACTGACAACCGATCCGCACACACCTGGGCATTTCCGCCCCTATGTCGTGCGCAATATCGATGCTTGGTATTCTTCATTCGGCGTAAAGCCGGACACGAAATTTTACCTGAAACCGGAAGACCGCGCACACATTTGGTAATCGATGACCCAAAGACTTGCCCGGAATGTGTTTTCCACCCTAGAACGGGCGGAATAACAGATTCCGGGGAAGCTTTATGGGCGCGCAGGACATTGCCATCGATCCAAAACGAGATCGTCTCGTCATCACGGCATCGTCCCTTGGTACGGTTTTCGAATGGTATGACTTTTTCGTCTATGGCATTTTGGGCGCCCTGATTGGGAAGCTGTTCTTCCCATCCGACAATCCAACCGCCGCGACTTTGGCCTCGCTTGCCGTATTCGGCGCGGGCTTTGGTGTCCGGCCTTTGGGGGCCATTTTATTTGGCTATCTCGGCGATAAAGTTGGCCGGAAATACACGTTTCTGATCACCATTTCGCTGATGGGCGGGGCCACGGCCGCCATTGGCTTCCTTCCGACCTATGAAAACATCGGCATTTCGGCGGCCATTGGCTTGCTGATCCTGCGCTGCCTGCAGGGTCTTGCCTTGGGTGGCGAATATGGGGGGGCTGCGATTTACGTCGCAGAGCATGCCCCGGCGAATAAGCGTGGGCAATATACTAGCTGGATTCAGGCGTCGGTCGCGGGGGGCTTTCTGCTTGCCGTCATCGTCGTTCTGATTACGCGCACCTCCATGTCGACAGAGGCATTTGAGCATTGGGGATGGCGTGTGCCGTTCATCCTCTCGCTGCTCTTGCTCGCCATTTCGCTTTATATCCGCATGATGCTCTCTGAGAGTCCAGTGTTCAAAGCGATGAAGGAAGCGGGCACCGTCTCTCAAAATCCCTTTGTGGAAAGCTTTCAATATCCGGGCAATGTGAAGCGGATATTCATTGCCCTGTTTGGCGTCGCGGCGGGTCTGACCGTTGTCTATTACACCTCGCAATTCGGCACACTTTACTTCCTCACCGGAACGGCGCGCGTGCCGGAAACGGATGCCCTGTCCTACATGGCAGTCGGCGCGCTTTTGGCGGCACCGCTTTACGTGGCGGCCGGTTGGCTCTCGGATCATTATGGGCGTAAGCGCATTTTGCTTCTGGGCTATGCGTTGACCATTGTCCTCACATTCCCGCTGTTCCGGATGATGGCAGATGCAGCCAACCCGGCACTCGCCCGCGCAACGCAGGCGTCGCCTGTCACCTTGGTCTCCCCGGAATGCGACTTTAGTGTCTTTGCCAGCAAGCAGACAACGACCTGCGGAAAGGCCCTGAGCTTCCTCTCAAAGCGCGGGATTAGCTATTCCAAGCAGATGGGGGATGAGGTCGCGCTGAAAGTGGGTCAAACAACAGTCACTGGCTTTGATGAGAAAGCCTATGTGGGTGCTTTGGAAGCGGCGGGCTATCCCGACAAATCCGATCCAGCTTTGCGGGATCCCGTGTTGATAATCTTGGCAATTGCAGCACTCGTTGCGCTGTCTGCGATGACCTATGGTCAGGTCGCCGCGATCCTTGTGGAGTTGTTCCCAGCTAAGATCCGCTATACCTCCATGTCGATCCCCTATCATATCGGCACGGGCTATTTTGGCGGATTCCTGCCCTTTATTTCGCAATATATCGTGGTGAAGACGGGCGGCACCTTCATGGGGCTTTGGTATACAGTGGCGGTCGTTGCGATGGCCTTTATCGTGACGTGGATCTGGCTGCCGGAAACATCCGGCAAGCAGACACTCGACTAGTCAGTTCGGCACGGCTAACCCGCCCGTCATGTCTGCTCCGTTGCGCCTGCACCTTGATGGGAATGCCCTTGTCCAGAATTGGCAATGGCTGCGTGCGCAGGGCCATGCCCGTTGCGGTGCTGCGGTAAAGGCCAATGGCTATGGCCTTGGCGCGGTGGATGTCGTCCAGAGATTGGCAAAGGCCGGATGCCATGATTTCTTCGTCGCCACATGGGCCGAGGCCGCCGAGATTGAGGGGCTTATTCCCGAAGGGGCGAGCCTGTCTGTCCTGCATGGTGTGCGCCCAGAGGATATGGCGCAGGCGCTGATTTCCCGCGCGCGGCCGGTGCTCAACAGCATGCCACAAGTGGCGCGGTGGCGGGCTACAGGGCGGCCCTGTGATGTCATGGTCGATACGGGCATGAACCGGCTTGGGCTGTCTACCACAGATGATCTCAGCGGCCTTTCGATCCAGACAGTGATGAGCCATTTGGCCTCGGCTGACGAGGATGTGGATCAGACGGCGCAGCAATTGCAGGCGTTTCAGGCGCTTGCTGCCCGGCATCCGGGCGTTGCGCTCAGCCTTTCAAACTCAGCGGGTATCTGCCTTGGCCCCGATTATCATTTTGATCTGACACGGCCGGGCCTTGCACTTTATGGCGGCGTGCCGCGCCGTGAAGCGGCGGGCCAGATTCAGCGCGTGGTGCGGATTGAAGCCCAGGTCCTTCAGCGGCGGCGGATTCAGGCGGGTGACAGCGTGGGCTATAACGCGACGTTTCGTGCTTCCGAGCCAAAAGAGCTGGCGATCCTCAATCTTGGCTATGCCGACGGCTATGTGCGGGGCTTTTCAGGCAAGGGTAGCGCCGAAAATGGCCTGTTCCCCCTATTAGGCCGTGTCTCGATGGATTTGACAGCAATCGATGTCACGGCGCAGCCAGATATTGCAGAAGGGGATTGGGTTCAGATGGATTTTGATCTTCCTGCCGCATCTGCACAATCAGGCTTGTCGCAATATGAATTGCTCACCCTTTTGGGGCATCGATTTGAGCGGAGATGGTCCTGAAAATTCGCAGCTTATGCTGCGCACAATGACGGATGTTGCAGCGCAATAGCTCGTGGTGCTATGCGGCAATGAATTGGGAGAAATCCGCATGGCCAAAGCAAAATCGGGCGAAGGCCCAGTCACGATCAAGAAATATGCCAATCGTCGCCTCTATAATACAGAGACGTCGAGCTACATCACCCTCGACAATTTGTCGCAGATGATTCGTGATGGCCGCGATTTTCGCGTTGTTGATGCAAAGTCCAATGATGACATCACGCACACCATCTTGACCCAGATCATTATGGAAGAAGAAGGACGCGGAAAGAATATGCTGCCGCCAGGCTTCTTGCGTCAGCTGATTTCGCTGTACGGCGACTCGATGCAGGCGATGGTGCCGCAATATCTTGAAGCGTCCATGGAGGCGTTCCGCCGCAACCAAACGCAGTTCCGTTCTATGTTGGAAGGCGCGTTGACAGCTGGCCCCTTTGGGGAGCTGCACAAGCGCAATATGGCCATGTTTGAAGCCGCTACGGGCATGTTTTCTGCCGACAAGGCCGCGCCTTCGGAAGCAGCCGCCACCGAAACTGCGAAAGATGATGAGATTGCAACGCTGAAGGCGCAGCTGGCGGCTTTGCAGGCAAAGGTGGACAAGCTCGGTTAGGGCATTAACACGTCAGTCATGAAGACTGTCTTTCTCACCTCGCTTGCGCTGCTGGCTTCAGCCGCGCCGGTCGCCGCCGCCGAAACATCGGCTCCCGTCACCCTTATTGCAACACCCGTTCCCGTGACGGTGGTTCAGGCAGGGCAGCTGCTTGACCGCCCGGGCCAGCCTGCGCGTGGCCCATCAACCATCATCATCCGGGGCGACCGGATTGAGAGCATCATCGCAGGCATTGTGCCGGGGCCTGCTGGCGCGCGGATTATCGATTTGTCAGACAAGTTTGTTCTGCCTGGCCTGATCGACAGCCACGTCCATCTTGAGTCTGACGCAGGCGGCGATGCCTCGCTTGTGGAAGGGGTAACGAGCAGCGATGCGACAGCTGCCTACCGTACGCTCGGCAACGCCCACAAGACGCTGCAAGCAGGCTTCACAACTGTCCGCAATTTGGGCGACGGAACCGGGGCGACCCTGGCCCTGCGGGATTTTGTAGCCTCAGGCGCGATTTTGGGGCCGCGCATTGTCGATGCGGGCCGTTCTCTGTCGACGACCAGTGGTCATATGGATGGCACGCTGAGCTTGGCGGAAGATTTGCACTCTGCCATTAATCAGGAAAATCTATGCGATGGCGTTGAAAGCTGCCGCCACGCAATCCGTATGCAGATCCGCCGGGGAGTGGATGTCATCAAGATTGCAACGACGGGCGGCGTCAACAGCCGCATTGGCGCAGGCCTAGGCCGTCAGATTTTTGATGATGAGGTCAAAGCGCTGGTCGATACGGCGCATCTTTATAAGAAAAAGGTCGCCGTTCACGCGCATGGCGAAGATGGCGTGAATGCGGCTCTTGCAGCCGGTGCTGATTCCATTGAGCATGGCACGATGATCAGCGATGAAACGATCCGCCTGTTCAAGAAAGCTGGGGCCTATTACGTTCCGACCCTGTCGACGGTGAATGGCTATTTGGAGCGGCTAAAGGCAAACCCCAATGCCTATCCGCCGGATGTTCTGGCCAAAGTTAAGTGGCGGATCGGCGTAACCGGAAAGAGCCTTGAAAAGGCCTATCCCGCTGGTGTGAAGATTGCCTTTGGCACAGATGCTGGTGTCTCAAAGCATGGCCGCAATGCCGATGAGTTTGAGTTGATGGTGCAACATGGCATGACGCCTGCGGCGGCCATTGTCGCGGCAACCGTCAATGCCGCCGATTTGCTCGGTGTGTCGCAAGATGTTGGCACGTTGGAGGCGGGCAAGGCTGCGGATATCATCGCCGTCTCTGGCGATCCGTTGCGCGACGTCACGACACTCAAATCCGTCCGCTTCGTGATGAAGGGCGGCGTTGTCGCCAAGGACGCGCGTTAAGCTATTCGCGGATCGGGGCCGCACGCGCAGGCTGGCGGCCCCGATCGCAATGACTATTTTGCAGGTTTGATGAATTTGAGGGTCATCCGGTCGGATTCCCCGATGGCCAGATAGACGTCTCGGTCTTTATCGCCCTCGGCCAAACGGGGGGGCAGGGTCCAGACGCCCTTGGGATAATCTTTGCGGTCTTTCGGATTGGCATTGATCTCGCTTGATCCTGCAAATTGGAATCCGGCTTCTTCGGCCAAACGGCGGATCGTTGAGACTTTGATATAGCCGCTATTGCTTTCCCGCTCGTCACTGGCGCCTTCGGGGAGGCGATGATCCTCTATGCCCAGCACGCCGCCCGGTTTCAGCATGGCATAAAGTTCTTTAAAGGCCTCGGCGCTATAATCTGCACCATCGGCCTTATAGCTGCCCATACGCCAATTATGGACGTTGCGGAATGTGAGGACCATATCAGCGGTTCCGGCGGGGACGCCCGTGCCGCCCATGAGCGTTGGGAAGTTGGCGCGACCGACCTTCCCATAAGTGGCAGGATCCGTATCGAGGAATTTAGCGATCCCATCGGCTCCACGGCCCATTGGTGCAGCGACGATAAGCTGGCCATGGTCTTTGAGATAGGGGGCCAGAATCTCGGTATACCAGCCGCCGCCCGGCCAGATTTCCACAATCGTGTCGGTTGGCTTTGCGCCGAAAAAGGCCAGCGTTTCGGCCGGATGGCGATGCATGTCGCGCACCTTGTTGGCGGCGCTGCGATTTGGCGCGGCAACGGCCGCTTCCAGAGACTTGAATGGTTGCGGCGATTCTGCAAAAGTGGGAGCTGCAACGCAGCTTAAGGCCGCAGAAATAATGACAATATTTGAAAAAAATGCATGCATGGCTGTTCCTCACATGTGATGCTATGGCATCAAGATGGGCAAGGAAGGGATGCTTTGCAAGTGACGCTTTGGACAGGGTGTGCAACGGCTTTTGGCGTTGCTGGATTATCCGCATGGGCCGATTGGCGGCGCGCGCGCAGAACCAACATCGATGCCGTGGGCTTTATGCCCTGGCCACTCATAATGATCTTGTCCATCCTCATTGGAGCGGTGTTAGCCGCAATCGCGTTACATCGAAAATGAGTCCTTATTGGGATAATCTCTTCGGGGAATTCCAAGCTGGTGCCTAAGCCTGTCGTGTCTTTCGGGGCGCAGGGTCTGCTGTTTGCGCTGGCCGGCTATGCGCTGCTTCCTTTTGGGGATGCTCTGGTCAAATCGGCAACCACGCTCTGGCCGGCAACTGCGATTGCGGCGCTGCGCTTCTTCTTTGGTGCAGTCGGGCTTGGCATGCTTCTGCTCGTGCGAGAGGGGAAGGGTGGTTTTTCAATCCCCCATGCCAAGACGCATTGGATCAGGGCCTTTGCGCTGGCCTTTGGCTCGGTGTCCTTTTTCATCGGTGTCACGCAAATGCCGCTGGGCGATGCGACCGCAATCGGATTTGTTATGCCGATGATAACGGCCATATTGTCCGCTATTTTTTTGGGCGAAAAGGTGGGCCGGGCGGTCTGGCTTGCTTCTCTCATTGCCTTTATCGGCGTGCTCATCATCTTGCGGCCCAATGTCGCAGATTTCGGATTTGCCGCGCTGTTTCCGTTGGGGGCGGCATTTGGCATGGCTGTTCTCATCCTTCTCAACCGAAAAGTGGCAGGAAGCGCCTCTGTGCTGGCGATGCAGTTCATCACGGCGGCCTTTGCGACGCCCATTTTGATCGGCTTTGCCCTGATTGGCCATGTCTCTGGGCTGCCCGCATTCGTCATTGATTGGCCAGAAGCGAGCGTTGTCGTGCGTTGCGCGCTTGTCGCCATGTCCGCCTCTCTTGCCCATGCCCTGATCTTTATCGCGACCACACGTGCCTCTGCGGCGACTGTCGCGCCGATGACCTATGCGCAGCTTTTGGTGGCCTTGGTTTTGAGTGCCGTCTTCTTTCGCGATTGGCCTGACCTCACCTCGCTTGGTGGATCGGCGCTGATCATTATCGCGGGGCTGTATCTCTGGCGCAACGCGCGGCCGAATCTGTCCTGAACCAAAGAAAAACGCCCCAGCCATCAGGCCAGGGCGTTCTTGAAACCAATTAGGAAAAGGGGATCAGGCGGCGCTTTCCGCCAAGATTGTGAGCCCCTTGTCATTCACTTCGGCAAAGCCGCCGGTGATGGTGATTTTTTCCGGTGCAGCGCTGGCCGATGCATAGATTTCAACGGTCGCATCGCTGCGGATCGTCGACATCATCGGGCTATGGCCCTCAAGCACACCGAAATCACCTTCCATGCCCGGCACAACGACCATGTGGACGTTTTCCGACCGGACAAGGCGCTCTGGCGTCACGAGTTCAAAATGCAGTGCCATGGCGTACTCCAAAGGCCCCTCCCCAAAGGGAGGGGAAACTAATTAGGCGGCGTCAGCTGCCAGCTTGGCGGCCTTGGCGATGACTTCTTCAATGCCACCAACCATGTAGAAGGCAGCTTCTGGAAGATGGTCATATTCGCCATCGACAACAGCCTTGAACGAGCGAACCGTATCTTCGATCTGCACAAACTTGCCCGAAATGCCGGTGAAGACTTCAGCGACGTGGAAAGGCTGTGACAGGAATCGTTGGATCTTACGAGCACGGCTCACGATCAGCTTATCGTCTTCCGAAAGCTCATCCATGCCGAGAATGGCGATGATGTCCTGAAGCGACTTATACTTTTGCAGCGTTTCCTGAACGCGGCGGGCCGTATCATAATGTTCCTGACCGACAACAGCTGCCGTCAGAACGCGCGAGGTGGAGTCGAGCGGGTCAACAGCCGGATAAATGCCGAGTTCGGAAATCGCACGGTTCAAAACCGTTGTCGCATCCAAGTGGGCAAAGGACGTGGCAGGGGCCGGATCGGTCAAATCGTCAGCCGGAACGTAAATGGCCTGCACCGAGGTGATCGACCCCTTGTTGGTGGAGGTAATACGCTCTTGCAGCGCACCCATGTCCGTGGCGAGCGTCGGCTGATAGCCCACGGCCGAAGGAATACGGCCGAGAAGAGCCGACACTTCCGAACCCGCCTGGGTGAAGCGGAAGATGTTGTCGACGAAGAACAGAACGTCCTGACCTTCTTGGTCGCGGAAATATTCCGCGATGGCGAGGCCGGACAGCGCAACGCGAGCACGGGCCCCCGGCGGTTCGTTCATCTGACCGAAGACGAGCGCAACCTTGGAGCCTTCCGGCGTCGGGTTGCCGTCCTTGTCCTTAGCGATAACGCCTGCATCAAGGAATTCGTGGTAAAGGTCATTGCCTTCACGCGTACGCTCACCGACACCGGCAAACACTGAGGTGCCGCCATGACCCTTGGCGATGTTGTTGATCAGTTCCTGAATAAGAACGGTCTTGCCAACGCCAGCGCCGCCGAACAGGCCGATCTTACCGCCCTTTGCGTAAGGCGCGAGAAGATCGATAACCTTGATGCCGGTGACCAGAATTTCGGTTTCCGTCGACTGATCGACGAACAGCGGGGCTTCGGCGTGGATCGGTGCGCGCAGATCGGTATCAACCGGGCCGCGGTCATCAATGGGTTCGCCAACAACGTTCAAGATGCGGCCCAGCGTGCGCGGGCCGACCGGAACAGAAATCTGGGCACCCGTATCACGCACAGGCTGACCACGGGTCAGGCCATCGGTGGAGTCCATGGCGATTGTGCGCACGGTGTTCTCACCAAGATGCTGTGCAACTTCGAGGACAAGGCGGTTGCCGTTATTGTCTGTTTCCAGAGCGGACAGAATATGGGGCAGATGGCCTTCAAAGCTGACGTCGACGACAGCGCCGATCACCTGGCTGATGCGGCCAGTGGCCTTGCTGAGCGCAGCCTTGGCGGGAGCCGCCTTCTTTGCTGGGGCAGCCTTTGCAGCAGCAGCCTTTGGTGCTGCAGCCTTCTTAGCGGGTGCCTTGGCAGCAGCGGGCTTCGCAGCAGCGGGCTTCGCAGCAGCGGGCTTCGCAGCGGTCTTTTTCGGAGCGGTCGCCATGAGTGTCTTCCTTGCTTCGTGTCTGGTTTAGAGCGCTTCAGCGCCAGAGATGATTTCGACGAGTTCGGTGGTGATCGCAGCCTGACGGGTCCGGTTATACTGGATCGTCAATTTGTTGATCATGTCACCGGCATTACGGGTGGCATTGTCCATCGCGGTCATTTTTGACCCCTGTTCCGATGCTGCATTTTCGCGCGTTGCGCGAAGCAGCTGAACCGAAACATTGCGCGGCAGCAAATCGGCGAGGATTTCTTCCTCATCCGGCTCATAATCAACCGATGCCCCGACGCTGGCTGTCGCGGCACTATCGGCAACGGCAACGGGCATCAGCTGAATATCGGTTGGTTCCTGCGCGAGCACGCTGACGAACTTCGAGAAGAAGAGATGGGCGACATCAAATTCGCCCGCTTCAAAACGATGGGTCAGATCGGACGCCCATTCTTGCACCTGTACAAAGCCGAGCTTGCCCAGATCACCGGGTTCAACCGAATGAACAATATCGGTCTTGAACGTGCGGCCAAGCTGATCCCGACCTTTTTTGCCGATGGTGTAGAATTTGACGGTCTTTCCAGCCGCCCGCAATTCTTCGGCACGGCGGCGGGCAAGACGAACGATGTTCGTGTTGAACGCACCGGCAAGGCCCTTGTCCGATGTGCAGACAACGAACAGGTGGACATCATCCTTGCCTGTTCCTGCCAGCAGTTTCGGTGCCTGCGGGCCTTTTTCGACCTTGGATGCAATCGACGAGACGACAGCTTCCAAGCGTTCGGCATAGGGACGGGCAGCCTCCGCTGCTTCCTGCGCACGGCGCAGTTTCGCAGCGGCGACCATTTTCATCGCCTTGGTGATCTTCTGGGTCGATTTGACCGAGTTGATCCGGATTTTGAGCGCCTTAAGGCTGGCCATCTATCCATTCCTTCCCTCTCCCCGTGGGGAGAGGAGCAAAATTAGGCGAATGTCTTCGCAAATTTGTCGAGTGCAGCGCGCAGCTTATCGCGTGTCGCATCGCTAAAGTCGCGGCTGTAGCGAATATCCTTGAGGATCGCTGCATGATTCGCCCGCAGGTCAATCAGCATCGCTTCTTCAAAGCGCGTCACATCCGAAGCTGGAATGGCATCGAGATAGCCATTGGTGCCAGCCCAGATTGAGCAGGTTTGCTCTTCAAACGGCATTGGCGCGAATTGCTTCTGCTTCAGCAGTTCGGTGAGGCGAGCTCCGCGGTTCAGCAGCTTTTGCGTCGAGGCGTCAAGGTCTGAGCCGAACTGCGCAAAGGCGGCCATTTCGCGATACTGAGCAAGTTCTAGCTTAATCGAACCCGACACCTTCTTCATCGCCTTGGTCTGCGCGGCAGAGCCGACGCGCGACACAGACAGACCAACGTTAATAGCAGGACGGATGCCCTGATAGAACAGGTCGGTTTCAAGGAAGATCTGGCCGTCGGTGATCGAAATCACGTTGGTCGGGATATAGGCCGACACGTCGCCAGCCTGTGTTTCGATGATCGGCAGGGCGGTCAGCGAGCCGCCGCCATTGTCGCTGTTCATCTTTGCGGCACGCTCAAGCAAGCGGCTGTGGAGATAGAACACGTCGCCCGGATAGGCTTCACGGCCCGGGGGACGACGCAACAGCAGCGACATCTGACGATAGGCAACAGCTTGCTTCGACAGATCGTCATACACGATCACGGCGTGCATGCCGTTGTCGCGGAAATACTCACCCATGGTGACACCCGTATAGGGGGCCAGATACTGGAGCGGAGCTGGTTCCGACGCCGTTGCGGCAACAACGATGGAATATTCCATTGCGCCATTTTCTTCGAGCGCGCGGACGATCTGTGCGACGGTCGAGCGCTTCTGGCCGACGGCGACGTAGATGCAATAGAGCTTCTTGGATTCGTCATCGCCCTGATTGACGCCCTTCTGGTTGATGAAGGTGTCGATCGCGACGGCGGTCTTACCCGTCTGACGGTCGCCGATGATCAATTCGCGCTGGCCACGACCAACGGGGACGAGAGCGTCGAGCGCCTTCAGGCCCGTCTGCACCGGCTCATTGACCGATTGACGCGGGATGATGCCGGGGGCTTTGACTTCAACGCGGCTGCGCTTCTTGGTCTTGAGCGGGCCTTTGCCGTCAATCGGGTTGCCGAGACCATCGACGACGCGACCAAGCAATTCCTTGCCGATGGGAACGTCCACAATGGTGCCGGTGCGCTTCACGGTATCGCCTTCGCGAATTTCAGCGTCCGAGCCAAAGATCACCACGCCGACATTATCGGCTTCGAGGTTCAGGGCCATGCCCTTAATACCGTTCGCGAACTCGACCATTTCGCCTGCTTGGACGTTGTCGAGGCCGTGGATGCGGGCGATACCATCGCCGACAGACAGCACCTGACCGACTTCCGAGACTTGCGCCTCGGTGCCGAAGTTGGCGATCTGGTCCTTAATGACCTTCGAAATTTCAGCGGCACGGATATCCATGTTCAGCCTTTCATCGCGTTCGCGAGGGAATTGAGACGAGTACGGATCGACGAATCGATCATCTGGGAGCCGATCCGAACGACCAGCCCGCCGAGAATTGCGGGATCAACCTTCATGTCGACCGCGACATCGCGACCAACCTTGGTTTTCAATTGTGCCTTCAAGGCTGCCACCTGCGCCTTATCGAGCAGGTGGGCCGAGACAATCTCTGCCGTCACTTCGCCGCGATGGGCAGCGGCAAGCGCACGGTAAGAGGCAATCATCGCACCCAATTGTGCCAGGCGACGATTGCGGGCGAGGACGCCCAGAAACTTTGTGGTCAACGCATCCAGCTTGAGCGTACGGGCGACCTTCTCCACCGTTGCCGCCGCTGCGTCGCGCGACAGCAGGGGATTTGTCGTCAGCGCAACAAAGTCAGCCGACTGAGACAATGCGGCCTGAAGCGAGTCGAGGCTCTTGCCGACCGAATCGATGGCCTTCGCGTCCCGCGCGAGTTCGAACAAAGCGGTCGCGTAACGCCCACTTAGACTAGCTTGAATGCCGCCGGAATTCTCCACGCGCGATGTTTCCCCAAAGTCAGGAATTGAGCCTGTCGACTTCAAAAGGAGAGATAAAATCCCTCTTCGAAGTCGCGGCGCGGCTAGCAATGATTGGTTTCGAATGCAAGCGATGACGGTTGGATTTGCTTCCTTTTCTCATCCTTGCGCCTGAAGCGTGCTCGGCGCATGAATGATGTTACAGGCGAAACAGCCAAACTATGAGTCATTTTATGGGGAAGAAGGAGCATGCGATGCAGGGCGAAATGATCCGGATGAAGATGTCAGACGGCGCTGACGTTGCTGTTTATCATGTCGCGGCAGATGGGCCGCGCCGGGGCGGGCTGGTTCTGGTTCAGGAAATTTTTGGCGTGACCGATCATATCCGCGATTTGTGCGATGAATATGCTGCCGATGGATATGAAGTCCTGTCCCCGGCTCTGTTTGATCGCGAGCATCCGGGGTTTGAGGCGGATTATTCTGGCCCGGCCTTTGAGCGTGCGGTTGAATTGGCGCGCCAGCTTCATCCCTTTGATCAGAGCCTTGCCGACGCGCAGACCTGTATCGATGCGTTGAAGAACAAGGGGCCGGTGTTCATCACCGGCTATTGCTATGGCGG
>RFSU01000039.1 GCA_009923795.1 Sphingomonadaceae bacterium | reverse complement strand
ATTGATGCAGTCGTCAATAATGCCGGCATTTTGCGCGATACCATTTGGCACAAGATGAGCCATGAGGATTGGCGCGCCGTCATCGACGTTCATCTGCACGGCAGCTTTAACGTCTCTAAGGCTGCAACGCCCTATTTCCGGGAGCAGCAATCGGGCAGCTTCATCCACTTCACGTCCACATCTGGTCTGGTTGGAAATATTGGGCAGGCCAATTATTCCGCTGCCAAATTGGCGATTGTCGGCCTGTCTCAATCGATCGCGCTGGATATGGCCCGCGCGGGCGTCCGGTCTAATTGCATTGCACCTTTTGCCTGGAGCCGGATGACCGCCTCCATTCCCGCTGAAACGCCGGAACAAAAGGCCCGGGTAGAGCGGATGAAAACGATGAGTGCAGATAAGATTGCGCCTCTGGTCGTCTATCTGGCCTCTGATGCATCCAAGGATGTGACCAACCAGATTTTCTCTGTCCGCAAAAATGAAATCACTTTGTTCAATAAGCCGCGCCCGGTGCGGTCGATGACCAAGGTGGAGGGCTGGACGCCGGAAGCCATTGCTGATGAGCTGATCCCGTCCTTCCGCCCGAGTTTTGCCCGTGCCGATGAAGTGTCGGCACATATTTTCCCTTATGATCCAATTTGAGGCCAAAGAGATGAGCACAACGACCGCAGGCATGGACGCCGATATATTTGAGCAGTTCACCGAACAGCTGCACCGCTATGTGCGGGAACGCCTTATCCCGGCTGAAAAGCAGGTTTTGGAAACGGACCTGATCCCCGACGACATATTGGATGAAATGCGTCAGCTTGGCCTGTTTGGCTTGACCATGCCGGAAGAATTTGGCGGGGCTGGCATGAATATCCAGCAATATGTTCGCACCATCCGGGAACTCAGCTATGCGATGCCCTGCTATCGTTCGATCACATCGATCAACATTGGCATGGTCTGTTCCGCTTTGAAAAATGGCGGCACGGCTGAACAGAAGGCGGAATGGCTTCCTCGTCTGGCCGCTGGTGAAATTGCCTCTTTCGGGCTGACTGAGCCGGGTTCGGGGTCCGATTCTGCCGCGATGCAAACAATGGCCGTCAAATCCGGCAATGGTTGGGTGTTGAATGGCACCAAGCGCTACATCACCAATTCGCTTTTCGCGAATGTCGCCCTCATCATGGCGCGCACGAGCAAAGAGGCTTTGCCGAAAAACGCCCATGTCTCGGCCTTTCTCGTGCCGATGGAGACGCCGGGCATAACGGTCGGGAAGTCGGATAAGAAAATGGGCCAGGCTGGCAGCCATATTGCCGATATCATCATGGAGGATGTGAAACTGCCCGCCGACGCGCTGCTGGGTGGCGAGGAAGGTAAGGGCTTTGTCACGGCCATGCAGAGCCTCGACAATGGGCGCTTGTCCGTTGGAGCGGCGGCGGCAGGCTATGCACGCCGGGCACTCGACAGCGCGTTGCGTTATGCCAATGAGCGCAAGGCCTTTGGGGAACCGATCGCCAATTTCCAGCTGATCCAGCAGATGCTCGCTGAAAGCGAGATCGAAATTTACGCGGCGGAATGCATGTTGGAAGACGCCGCGCGTCGCGCCGATGCCGGAGAAAATGTCTTGCGCAAGGCCGCTGCCGCCAAGGTTTTTGCATCGGAAATGTGCGGACGCGTCGTTGATCGCGTGGTGCAGATTTATGGCGGCGCTGGCTATCTGGCGGAATATGATGCGGAACGCTTCTTCCGCGATGCCCGTATCTATCGGATTTACGAAGGCACGACGCAGATCCTCCAGCTCCAAATCGCAAAGCATATGCTGCGCGAATGGGCGGCTCAGGCCTGATCCATGTATCAATTGCTCGGCGGTCTTTCGGTCATTGAAGCATCCAGCTTTGTCGCGTCGCCGACAGCCGGGCTGTATCTTGCCCAAATGGGCGCAGAGGTGATCCGCGTCGACCAAATAGGCGGCGGGCCGGATTATCGCCGCTGGCCCGTGACGCCCGCAAATGACTCGCTTTATTGGGAAAATCTCAATCGGGCGAAAAAGTCGGTCGCGCTGGATTTGGGCACGCCGCAAGGGCGAGAATTGCTGCAAGACTTGGTGTGCAAAACGGGTCAGTTCATCACCAATTTCCCAGCAGAAGGCTTTTTGGCGCACGCAAAGCTGGCGGAAAAGCGGCCTGATCTTGTGACCGCACGGATCATGGGCTGGGCCGATGGCGCGCCGGCATTGGATTATACGGTCAACAATGCTGTTGGCTATCCGATGATGACAGGGCCGGGGCCAGAGCCTGTGAACCATGTTTTGCCCGCTTGGGATTTGGTGAGCGGGGCCTATGCCGCCTTTGCAATGCTCGCCGCCCTGCGGCGGCGCGATGAAACAGGTGAAGGCAGCGAAATCCGCATCCCCCTGTCCGATGTCGCAATTGGGACAGTCGCCAATTTGGGTGGCATTGCCGAAGTCTTGCATCAAGGGGCCAATCGGCCACGCTTGGGCAATATGGTCTATGGCCTGTTCGGGCGTGACTTTGTGACGTCCGATGGCGTGCGCACGATGATTGTGGTCGTCACGCCGCGCCAATGGGCCAATTTGGTGACGGCTTTGGATCTTGAGGCATCCTTGGCAGCTTTGGAAGGCCAGTTGGGTGTCAGCTTTGCCAAGGATGATGGCCTGCGCTTCACCCATCGTGATGCCCTGTATCCGCTGTTTGAAGCGGCCATAGCGGCGCGCCCCCATGCAGAGCTGGCGACGAGCTTTGACGCGGCGGGCATTGTCCATTCGGCCTATCGCACCATGTTGGATGCCGCGCATGATCCCCGCCTTGTGGGGGATAATCCTATGTTCAGCAGGGTCGATACCAACCCTTCGGGCTTTGCCTATCCCGCCGCAGGCGCGTTTGGGACGGTGCCTCAATTGGATCGTTCCGCGCCGCTGCCCGCGCCGCGCAATGGCCAGCATAGCGAACAAGTGCTGAGCGAACGGCTCGGCCTGTCCTCGGGTGAGATTGCCCGCCTTATTGATTCTAAGATTGTAGGAATTGCATCATGACACTCAGACGCGCCGCAATTGTTGCCCCCATCCGGACGCCCGTTGGAAAATTTGGCGGTGCTCTGGCGAGCATGACCGCTGGTGAGTTGGGCGGGGTTATCCTGAAGGCGCTGATGGAGCGGACGAAAATTGATCCCGCGCGCGTCGATGATGTCGTCTTCTCGCAAGGCTATGGCAATGGCGAAGCGCCCTGCATCGGCCATTGGTCTTGGCTGGCCGCGGGCTTGCCGCTGGACGTGCCGGGCTATCAGTTGGATCGGCGCTGCGGGTCTGGCCTGCAAGCCATCGTCAACGCCGCAATGATGGTTCAAACCGGGGTGAGCGATATCGTCGTCGCCGGTGGCGTTGAGAGCATGTCGAATGTGGAGCATTACACCACCGATATTCGCAAAGGCGTGCGTGCGGGCAATTTGACACTGCATGATCGCCTGACGCGCGGGCGCGTCATGTCGCAACCGGTGGAGCGGTTCGGCGTGATCACGGGGATGATCGAAACGGCCGAAAACCTTGCCAAGGATTATGGCATCAGCCGGGAAGCGTGCGATGCTTATGCTGCCCGGTCGCACCAGCGCGCGGCCGCCGCATGGAAGAATGGCCTATTTGCCGATGAACTCGTGCCCGTCAGCATCGCCCAGAAAAAGGGAGATCCCGTCCTTTTTGATCATGATGAGGGCTATCGCGCCGATGCCAGCTTGGACACATTGGGTAAACTGCGTCCACTGGAAGGCGGCGTTGTAACGGCGGGCAATGCCAGCCAGCAAAATGACGCAGCCGCCGCTTGCTTGGTTGTCGCTGAAGACCGGCTGGAGGAATTGGGGCTGGAACCCATTGCCTTCTTCCACAGCTGGGCCGCAGCGGGGTGTGACCCGAGCCGTATGGGCATTGGCCCAGTTCCCGCAACAGAGCGTCTGTTTGCGCGCAACGGCCTGTCTTTCGATGATATTGGCCTGATTGAATTGAATGAGGCTTTTGCGCCGCAGGTGCTGGCCTGCCTGAAGGGCTGGGGCTGGTCAGATGACGACAGCCGGCATGAGATTTTGAATGTGAATGGCTCTGGCATTTCCTTGGGCCATCCCATTGGCGCGACGGGCGGCCGGATCCTTGCCAATCTGACCCGCGAAATGCAGCGTCGCACTGTGCGCTATGGGCTGGAAACCATGTGCATTGGCGGCGGGCAGGGGATTGCGGCGGTTTTCGAACGCGCATGACGCTTGTCCATTGTCTTGAGGCGGCCCGAACCTATCGGGATGCGGCCAAAGCTGCTCTGGCAGAACGGCTCACCACGCATGCGATAGATACGCAGCAACGGGCAGCGCATGGCTTTGCGTGGATCGCAACCAGCGTGGCCGCACTGGAGGCTGTTTCGGATTGGCTCGCCGCCAATGCAGGCGGCTCCCCGCTCGATCAGCAGGTGGCCCATCTCATCTTCGCGGAATCCTTGGGTCAGCTGGTTGGCGGCTTGCCGATGGGGCAGAATGAACTGCTTCGGCCAAGCGATCTGGGTGTGCAGGATGCGGCCCGTGCGCTGGAGGCCGCTTCCTCCTCTGTGCTGTTGGCCGATCATGCCAGCACGCGCCTTGCCGTGGCGCAGGCCTTGGCAGAGGGGCAAAGCCCCAGCGAGAGCTTCCATGATGCAGAGCTGGATAGCATCCGCGATCAGTTTCGTCGGTTCACGCAGGCCGAGATTTTGCCCCATGCGCACAACTGGCATTTGGCCAATGACCTGATCCCCGATGCAACGGTCGCAGCGATGGCCGATCTCGGCACTTTTGGGGTCTGCATCCCAGAGGAGTTTGGCGGCCTTGGCCTGTCCAAACTGGTTATGTGCGTTGTCACGGAAGAATTGTCGCGCGGGTGGATTGGCGCGGGGTCGCTTGGCACCCGCTCTGAAATTGCGGGGGAGCTGATCGCGATGGGCGGCACCCTTGCCCAAAAGACGCATTGGTTGCCCAAAATTGCCAGTGGGAAGGTGCTCCCAACCGCGGTCTTTACCGAACCCGACACCGGGTCTGATCTCGGCTCCCTGCAGACGCGCGCGCGCCGCAGCGAAACGGGCTGGGTCATTGACGGGGCCAAGACATGGATCACCCACGCTAGTCGATCTGATCTGATGACCATGCTGGTGCGTACCTTGCCAGAGGAACGCGGCTATGCTGGTCTCTCCATGTTGCTGGTGCCCAAAGTACGCGGCACGGAGACGGATCCCTTTCCCACGCCGGGCATGAGTGGCAGCGAAATTGAGGTGCTGGGCTATCGCGGCATGCGGGAATATGCGCTTCAATTTGATGCTATGACCGCCCCTGAGGATGCGCTGCTGGGCGGTGAAGAGGGGCAGGGCTTTAAGCAACTCATGCGCACCTTTGAAGGCGCGCGCATCCAAACAGCGGCCCGGGCCGTTGGCGTTGCAAAGCGGGCGTTGGAACTCGGGCTGGATTATGCGGTGAGCCGCAAGCAATTTGGCAAATCCATTTTGGCCTTCCCGCGCGTGGCCGATAAAATCGCCATGAGCTTGGCCGATATGATTGCCGCGCGAGAGCTGACCTATGCCGCTGCTCGCGCCAAAGACAGCGGTAAAAGATGCGATATTGAAGCGGGTATGGCAAAACTTCTCGCCGCCCGTGCGGCATGGAGCAATGCCGATGCCAGCCTGCAAATCCATGGGGGCAATGGTTATGCGCTGGAATATGAAATCAGCCGCATTTTGTGCGATGCTCGTATCCTCAATATCTTTGAAGGGGCGGCGGAAATTCAGGCTCAGGTGATTGCCAAGGGCTTGGTTGGAGGACGCAACTAATGGGGCAATGGGACGCCTGGATTGGACGCGAAGAGCAGCGCACCGACCGGATTGATCCGGCCATGCTCGCCCGTTGGTGTGCCACTCTGGATCGGGATTTGCCGGATCAGGATGATGTGCCACAGGGCGTGCATTGGTGCCTGTGCCTGCCCGATGCCGCAACGGCAGACTTAGGGAAAGATGGCCATCCTGTGCGCGATGAGGGGCCGGAGAGCTTCCTTCCGCCCGTGCCGTTGCCCCGCCGCATGTGGGCGTCGAGCAAGGTTGAGTTTTTCAAACCCCTGCGCCTCGGTGGAAAGGTAACGCGTCAGTCGAAGGTCCTGTCCGTGACGGCGAAGGAAGGCGGCTCAGGCTCTTTGGTGTTTGTCGATGTTGGGCATGACACATTTGGGGAAGAGGGGCTGGCTGTGCGCGAAGTGCAGAGCCTTGTGTATCGGGACGCCGCCGGGCCCGACGCCCCTTTGGGGCCACCCGCACTTGCGGAAAGCAGCTTTGACCCAGCATCATGGGCCGCGCATCGGCGCCTTATCCCGTCAGAGACGCTCTTATTCCGGTTTTCGGCACTGACCTTTAACAGCCACCGCATCCATTATGACCTGCCCTATGCGCAAGCGGAGGAGCGGTATCGCGGCTTGGTCGTCCATGGGCCTTTGACCGCGACCTTGCTGCTTGATCTGGCCCGCCAACGCTTTGGCGATCAGTCTATTTCGACATTTTCTTTCCGCGGCCTCTCCCCCGCGATTTGTGGCGATCCGCTGCATCTCGTGATGGGTGGGCCGGAGGATAGCATTCAACTTGCTGCCTTTGCCGACGATGGTCGGCAGATCATGGCGGCACAGGCAACACGGGCATGAATGACATGACAGCAGTTACAGAATCCGAAGATATTGCCGAAATCCGCCGCGCGGTTCAGGCGCTTTGCGCCGAATTTCCCGGCGAATATTGGCGCGCGAAAGATAGCATTCGGGCCTATCCCGCGGAGTTTGTCGACGCGCTGACGAAATCGGGTTTTCTCGCCGCCTTGATCCCAGAAGCCTATGGCGGATCGGGCCTGAATCTGGCGGCAGCCGCCGTCATCATGGAAGAAATTCAGGCCGCAGGCTGCAATGGCGCGTCGGCGCATGCCCAAATGTATATCATGAACACGCTGCTAAAATATGGCAGCGAAGATCAAAAGCGCACCTATCTTCCCGGCATCGCCAGCGGGGAATTGCGGCTTCAGGCCTTTGGCGTCTCAGAACCGACTAGCGGCACCGACACGCTGTCGCTGCGCACCGTGGCCGTGCGGGATGGCGATGACTATGTCGTCAATGGGCAGAAGATTTGGACAAGCCGGGCAGAATATTCTGATCTCATGCTGCTGCTCGCCCGCACCACGCCGCGTGATCAGGTGCAGAGTAAGACGGAAGGCCTGTCCATCTTCCTCGTCGATATGCGGACGGTGGTGGGCAAGGGCATGACGATCAAGCCCATTCGCACCATGATGAACCACAGCACCACCGAAGTCTTTTTTGATGACATGCGCATTCCAGCCTCCAGCCTGATCGGGGAAGAGGGCAAGGGCTTTCGTTATATTCTCTCCGGCATGAATGCCGAGCGCATCCTCATTGCCGCTGAATGCATTGGCGATGCCAAATGGTTCATCAACAAAGCGTCGGCCTATGCCAGTGAACGCAATGTTTTTGGCCGCGCCATTGGCCAGAATCAGGGCGTCCAATTCCCCATTGCCCGCGCTTATGCCCAGATGCGTGCCGCCGAATTGATGGTGCATCATGCAGCAGAGGTTTTTGATGCGGGCGGCAATCCGGGGGCAGAGGCCAATATGGCCAAGCTATTGGCCTCTGAAGCAAGCTGGGCGGCGGCCGATATGTGCGTGCAAACGCATGGCGGCTTTGGCTTTGCCGAAGAATATGATGTGGAGCGCAAATTCCGCGAAGCGCGGCTTTATACTGTCGCACCCATCAGCACCAACCTTATCCTCAGCTATCTGGCCGAACATGTGCTTGGCCTGCCGCGCAGCTATTAAAAGAAGGACATAATCTTATGAAAATTGATTCCACCACATCAGCCGTTGTCACGGGCGGCGCATCGGGATTGGGCCGGGCCACGGCAGAGGCATTGGCCGCCGTTGGTGTGAAGGTCGCCATTTTCGATCTGAATGAAGAAACCGGAACCGAAGTGGCCACGGCCATTGGCGGCCTGTTCTGCAAAGTGGATATCATGGACGAAGCCTCGGTCGTCGCCGGCTTTGAAAAGGCCCGTGCGGCGCATGGTCAGGAACGGATTTTGGTGCATTGCGCGATGGCAACACGGCGCGGCAAGACGCTGGCCTTTGATAAGGAAGCGGGCAAGCTCAAGCGCCTGTCGACCGAAGATTATGCCTATGGCGTCCACGGCATTTTGATTGCCAGCTATCGTCTTGCCTCGCTTTCGGCAGAGGGCATGGCAACTCTGACACCTTTGGAAGATGAGGAACGGGGCGTCATCACGCTCACCGCCTCTGTCGCCGCGCAAGATGGCCAGATTGGGCAAATCACTTATGGCTCGGCCAAGGCCGGGGTGAATGGCATGGTGCTACCGATGGCGCGCGATTTGATGGATCTGGGCATTCGCGTCAATTCCATCATGCCCGGCATTTTTGCGACCCCGCTGATGCTGGGGGCCAAGCCGCAGGTGCTGGCAAGCCTGGCGGCCTCGGTTCCCTTCCCCAAGCGGTTGGGCAAGCCCGAAGAATTTGGCAGCCTGGCACTGGAATTGGTGCGGAATAGCTATTTCAACGGCCAGTCCATCCGTCTGGATGGCGCCATCCGCATGGCCCCGCGCTGATCAACTGGAACCAGATGATGTCTACCGCCTATATCGTTGACGCCTGCCGCACGCCGCGCGGTATTGGCAAGCAGGGGAAGGGCGCGCTTGCCCATCTTCATCCGCAGGATTTGGGGGCGACCGTTCTGCGCGCGATCCGGGATCGTAATGCGCTTGAAACAGCGCAAGTGGATGACATCATCTGGTCAACCAGCCAGCAACGCGGCAAGCAGGCGGGCGATTTGGGCCGTCTCTCCGCATTGTGGGCGGGCTATGACCTAAAGGCCAGCGGCGTCACGCTTGATCGTTATTGCGGCGGCGGGATTACGACTGTTGGCTTTGCGGCGGCCCAGATCATGGCCGGCTTTGAAGATATCGTCATCGCCGGCGGTACTGAGATGATGAGCCATCATGCCGAATGTGACGCATGGGAAGTCGGTACAGAATATGCCGCACTCGGCCGGGCGCGGGGCAATTATGACCTGCACCTTGACCACCCAATCTCTCATGTTGGTGTCGCAGCCGATGCCATTGCAGCGATGGAAGGCATTGGCCGTGCAGAGCTTGAAGCCCTAGGCGTTGAAAGCCAGCGCAAAGCCAAAGCGGCGATTGATGCGGGCCATTTTCAAAAGAGTCTGGTTCCTGTCTATAATCGGGACGGGTCGCTGGCGCTGGATCATGATGAATATCCGCGCCCGGAGACAACAGCGGAAAGCCTCGCCGCGCTCAAACCCGCTTTCACAGCGATAGAGCAGGTCGCCGCCAGCCCGGATGGCACCACCATGCGTCAGATGATCGCGCGCAAATATCCAGAGCTTATATGGGAGCCGCTGCATCACGCCGGCACCAGTTCTGGCGTGGTTGATGGATCGGCTGCTTTGTTGCTCGCCTCTGAGGCGGCAATGGCCGCAAATGGCTGGACGCCGCGCGCGCGGATTGTCACCTCGGTCAATGTCGGGGATTGCCCAACGCTCATCCTCAACGCGCCCGTTCCCGCCGCGCGCAAGGCGCTGGAACGTGCGGGGCTCACCGTCGATGACATTGATGTGTGGGAAATCAACGAAGCCTTTGCCGTCGTTACTGAAAAGGCGATCCGCGACCTTGGCCTTGACCGGTCGAAGGTCAACATCAACGGCGGGTCAATTGCTCTTGGCCATCCCATTGGTGCGACAGGGTCTATCCTGATCGGCACCGCGCTGGATGAACTGGAACGATCTGGCGGGCGTTATGCGTTGATCACCATGTGTGCTTTTGGCGGCATGGCGCCTGCGATCATCATAGAGCGTCTGTCTTAAGCGGCGGTGGTCGGCCAATAGAGACCATAAGCCCAATTGCGATCATCACGCCGCCGATCAAGGATGTCAGCACAAGGTCATAGCTGCCCGTCGCATCAAAAATCAGGCCCACCAGCCAAGATGCAACGCCAATGGAAAAGCCATAAACGCTGATCAGAATTCCAAAGATCAGCCCATAGTGAGTTATCCCAAAATAGCGGCTCGACAGATAGGCGACGGCATCTGTTTCGCTGCCCATTCCAAGCCCGATAAGAATGGCAAGACCGACGGCTGTCGTGAAATCTAGGGGCAGATACAAAATGCACAGGCAAGCAATGGCGGGCAGGGAGAAGGCACTGGCTGTCACCAATCGCGTCGGCAAAAGATCATAGAGAAAACCGGTCCCAAGCCGCCCGACAATCAGCGCAGGCCCAACGAAAAGCGCAACCGATGCTGCGTCCTCGCGGCTGAGGCCTGCATCTGCAAGCATAGGCTGGAAATGCACGATGAAGGTGCCAATGCACGATCCGATGAGCAAGAAAGACAGGCCAATCTTCCAAAGCACGGAAGAGCCGATGACATCTCGCCAGTCGCCGTCGGCTTTGGTCGCAGGCGAGACGCGTTGGCTCGCCTTCTCTTCATGCGGCAAAAACAGCCAGAATGGGCCGAGCAACAGCACCAACGTGCATAACGCAAGTAGGGGATAAACCGCCCTGACGCCCGCTATCGTCTCTAACGCCAAAACAATATGGGGGATCGTGCTCACCATGATGCCAGTTCCGGCGAGCGATGTCGCAAGCGCTAGTCCACGTCGCTTGGAAAAATGCACCACGACCAGCTTGGTGAACAGAACGGCATTCAGGCCTGACCCAGCAATCGTAAAAAAAGCATAGGCCAGATACCATGTCCAAATCTCGCTGGTGATCAGGCCGAGCGAGGCCGTGCCAAGGGCAAAGGCGAAAATCCCCGGCAATGCGATGTGTCGAACCGGGTATCGGTCGGCCAGCAGACCCGTTGCAATATTGGTGAAGGGATTGATGATGCTGGCGAGAGTCAAAGCAAAGGCAATGTCGCCCCGCGACCATCCATAGGTCTCGCTCAGCGGGCGCATCATCGCGCCTAGAACATGGTAATGCGTCCCCCCAATTGCGATGGCCATGGTTGCGGCAAGCAACATGCCAAGCTTTGCCGCATTGGAAAGAGGGGCTGTCGTGTCGGTCATGCGCATTCCTCTCCCCGATAAATCCTAAGCCTGTCTGATGGCATTATCTGAATATAAAGCAGCAACATCTTCTGCACGTCTGCGCAAGACTTCGCGTTGGTTGATATAGCCTTTATCGGCAATTTCACCTCCCGCAGGCGGCGTTGTGAGGATACGAATGGCCGAAACTTGACGGCTCTGACCACCCGCCTTTGCATTGTGACGGCGCAGCGCGTCTCGGAAATGCTGGATAATCTGGGGGTGGGCAGCCAAATCTGCGGTGGATAAATCCGCGCCCGCTAATGCCTTTGCATCGGAAATCCGCAACCAGCCAAGCGCCCGAACGTCCGCCATGCCTTCGCCGACGATGACGGCATCTTGAAGCAAGGGCTCCATCGCATCGAGCAGCGCGAGGCGCACATTGCCGACATCCACCCAAGTGCCCGATTGCAACTTGAAATTCTCTGACAGTCGGCCGTCGAAAAGGACGCCGAGTTCTGGATGATCAGGGTCTGCAAAGCGCGCAGCATCGCCGGTGCGGTAAAAGCCCTCTTCATCAAACGCAGCCGCCGTCGCGTCGGGATCATTCATATAGCCGGGGGAGACGGTCATGCCTTTGACTCGAATTTCAAAGCTATCGCCAACCGGCGCAAGCTTTACGACATTGCCCGCAAAGGGCAGGCCAATCGGCCCTGTTGCCTCAATCGGCCATGGCGTGGCGAAAGTGCCTTGGGTTTCGCTCGTGCCATATTTGGCAATCACTGGGATGCGCTCTCCCGTTGCGGCGATGGATAGGGCTTGCAGGCGACGGAATACATCTTCTGAAAGGCCAGCGGCCCCAAAGCTCAGATAGTTGAGCTTGCTAAAAAATCGATCACGCAGATCGTGATCGCCTTCCATCGCGCTCACCAATTCGGAGTAAAAGGACGGCGTTGAATTGAATTCAGACGGCGCAATTTCGCGCAAATTGCGAATGGATTCGTCGAAAAGCCCCGGCACTGGACGCCCATCATCAATATAGAGGCAAGCACCGTCGTTCAGCACGTCTGCCATCAGCGTATTGTTGCCGCCAACATGGCTCCAGGGCATCCAGGAAAGATAGGCCCGACCCCCTAAGCTCCTGTCCTCATGCAGATACATGGCGTCGTGCTGGGCGACCACGCCAGTCAGCATCAATTGCGTTTGAATGACACCTTTCGGCTTGCCCGTAGAGCCAGAGGTGAAAATTGTTTTGGCGTGGGTTTCGGGCGTGATGGCTGCAATGGATGCATCAACAGCGTCGTTCGGTTGTGTGTCGATCAGCGATGCAAGCGCCCTTGTTTCGCCCGCTGGTGCTGGGTCATCTGTGACCAGTATAGGATCGCCTGATCCTTTGAGCGCGCGCAGAGCAGGTAGGAATGGTTCCCAGTCATCAGCGTAAATCAGCTTGGGCCGACAAATGGTAGCGCAATGGTGCAATCGGGCAAATGTGCCGCCCGCCAGCGTGTAATTCACGGAAACGGGCACATAGGGAATGCGGGCCATTTGGGCGGCGAGATTAACGATCAGATGATTGGCCGACGCGCCCGACAATACCATGATGGACTGTCCGGGTTCAAACGCCATGTTGAGGAGCGCCTGCGCCACACGGCGCGCCTTGCCCAGAATGTCGGCATAGCTATGACGCTGCCACTCCCCGCGCGTGCCATCCGTCAGCAACTCCCGCCGCGCAATTAGAGGCGCCTCGGGAATGCGGTTCGCCCGATCAAGGGCGAGGTGAGGAATGGAGGGCCAGAGCGTGGGCACAGGATAGCCCGGCGTGATCAGCCAAGAGCCGTCCTCCCGCGCGTCAAAGCGGCAATTATGGGGTCGGAAGGGGAGCGACCGATAGCTCAAAGGACGATCCCTGGACGCAGCAAACGCACCTCAGGCGGCTTCGAGGAGCTTTTTCAGTTCTGGCTGACTGGGCTTCATTGAGGGTGTGCGAGGGAATTCGTCCACGCTTAGCAGCTTGGTCGGCACCTGATAGGCGGTCAGCCGCTCCCGAAGATAGGTGCGCAGATCCTCTTCCGTCAGCGAATGGCCCGAACGCACTTTGTAGCCTGCAGCTGGAACTTGGCCCAATCGGGGGTCGGGCAGCGCAACCACACAGGCTTCCAGAACGTCTGGGTGAGAT
>RFSU01000038.1 GCA_009923795.1 Sphingomonadaceae bacterium | reverse complement strand
GGAATTGCACGGGACGTATCCCGCCATTCTCGACGACGCTATTGTTGGGGAAAGTGCGCGCAACCTTTTTGCCGATGCCAATAAGATGCTCGACACGATCGTAGCCGAAAAATGGCTGACGGCACGTGGTGTGGTCGGCCTATGGCCTTGCGCCCGTGATGGGGATGATGTTGTCATCCACCTTGCCGAGGAAGAGCGGCATGTGACCTTCAGCTTCTTGCGTCAGCAAATCCGCAAGAGCCGGGATCGCGCCAATATGTGCCTTGCCGACTTTATCAGCCCGGATGGCGATTGGATGGGCGGCTTTGCCGTGGGTATTCACGGCATTGACCCGCATATTGCCCGCTTCCGCGCGGCGCATGATGATTATCAGGATATTTTGCTGAAGGCCTTGGCAGATCGCTTTGCTGAAGCCTTTGCTGAGCGACTGCATCAGCATGTCCGTACAAACCTATGGGGCTATGCGCCGGGCGAACAGCTGACCAATGAGGCCCTGATCCGCGAGGAGTATCGCGGCATTCGCCCAGCACCCGGCTATCCGGCCTGCCCAGATCATAGCCATAAGCCGATGCTGTTTGAGCTGTTGAAAGCAGGCGACACGACGGGCCTGACGCTGACAGAGAGCTTTGCTATGCTGCCAACGGCGGCTGTGTCCGGCTTTTACTTTGGCCATCCCGACAGCGAATATTTTGGCGTAGCCCGTATCGGGCAGGATCAGTTGGAAGACTATGCGCAACGGCGCGGTGTTGATCTAGAGACGGCCACGCGCTGGTTGCGGCCCAATCTCGACTAGTCAATAAAATGGCCCGCGCCGAAGGATCGGGCGGGCCATATTTCTGCCTTAGCGCGCTTTTGCCTTTTTCGGGGGCGGGGGCACGGTTATCTTCACGGTTTCGCCTGTATTTCCGGGAAATCCAGTGAACATAGCTTCGACCAAATTGGGTACCAAATAGGTCAGATCATTATTGAGCGATTGGGCCTGCGCCTTGCCTTCAAAAACACGCTCAGCCGTTCCGGCCCGCTCAATCTTCACCTCTAGCTGGCTGGTGAAAACCGTGTAGCTTTCAATTTCGTCGCGAAAGCCGCCGGGGCCAAAGAGAAAGGGACCATAAAATCCCGGATAATAGCCAAATCGTTGCCCACGATAGGGTCTGCCCCAAGCCCCACACCAAGGGTCAAAATAGCCAAAGCAGCGGCCGAAATTTGAACTTGGGGCGCTGCGCATTTTTTCCCGCCCCGCATCAACGCTGTAGCGCATTTGCACCACAAGGTTCGCGGCTTCCCCGGAGGCGGCAGGGCGGAAGCCAAGCGCTGTGAGCTTGCCGGACACCAGCTTTGCATAGCTGCCAAATTCCAACCCGCCTTCAAGCGATGGATCGGCGGCGCGAATGCTAAAGCTTTGCCCTTCTGCAGCTGGCATTTGCTGAAACCGGCTGACTTTTGCGTTAAAACTTTGCGCGCAACCCGCGAGAGCCAATAAGGCGAGAGGAGCTGCTGCTTTTAAAACCGTTGATATGGTCGACATATTTTTCATCCCTTGAACGACTCAACCCACCAGCGGGCATTATGCTCGATCAAAATCTATGAGCAGTGCTGAATAGAGGTTGAATGGATCAGCGTTGCAACCCCAGAGCTTTATAGGCCGTCATCAGCGTGGGCGCGGCAAGGGTGGTGGCCCTTTCGGCCCCCTTGATCAAAATGGCGTCGAGAGACGCTGTATCGGCGCGTAGAGCGTTAAACCGGTCGGATATCGGCTTGAGTGTCTCGATCAGCACCTCTGCCAAAGCGGGTTTGAACGCCCCAAAGCCCTGACCCTCAAAACGGGTGAGAACGGCTTGCACGCTCTGTCCAGTCAGGCTGGCATAGATACCGACAAGATTTTGCGCTTCTGGCCGGACTTCCAGATCCTTTTCCAACGGCGGGAGAGGCGCAGGATCGGTCTTCGCCTTGCGTATCTTTTGCAAGATCATGTCGGCATCATCGGTCAGGTTGATGCGGCTCATATCCGACGGGTCAGATTTTGACATTTTGGCCGAGCCATCGCGCAGGCTCATGATGCGAGCCGCGCCGCTTTTGGGAATGATCGGCTCTGGCAGGGTAAAGACCGGCGCGTCTTCTGCGGCAAAGTCGTTGTTGAACTTTTGCGCAATGTCGCGTGCCAGCTCCAGATGCTGTTTCTGATCATCGCCCACCGGGACATGCGTTGCCTGATAGAGAAGAACATCTGCGGCTTGGAGGACGGGGTAGGTGAAGAGTGCGATAGAGGCACCTTCACGGTTCTTGCCGGACTTGTCCTTGAACTGCGTCATGCGGTTCAGCCACCCCATACGCGCGGTGCCGTTGAGCAGCCATTGCAGCTCTGCATGCGCTGGCACGCGGGCCTGATTGAATAGGATGGATCGTTCCGTATCAATGCCACATGCGACCAAGGCAGCGGCCATTTCGCGGGTGTTGGAAGCAAGCTCTGCTGGATTATGGGGCAGGCTGATGGCGTGGAGGTCGGCTAGGAAATAGAGGCAATCGCCGGCGACTTCGTCCTGCATTTGCACCCAGTTGCGGATCGCGCCCAGATAATTGCCAAGGTGCAGGCTGCCCGTGGGCTGAATACCGGAAACGACGCGCATCTTCATCTTCCTTCTATCGGACGGTTGGACTCGCCCGATCGCTGTGTCTTTGGCCGAACGGGCGGATGCCCTGTCAGTCGCCGTTGCGCAAGGGGGGATTAGTCGGCCGTTTCGTCGGCCGGCTTTTTGCGCCGGAGCAAAATGAGAATGCTCTCCCGATCCATTGCGCCAATCATCCAGCCCAAGCCGAAATAGACGAGGCCGCCAGAGCCGACCAAAAGGCTGAGCGCGATCATGCGGTCCAGCGCCGAGCCATCAAACATTGGGCCAAGGCCAAGATTGACGGCATAAAGCGTTGCACCCATGGCCAGCCCAGACGCGATCTGTCGGCTGACCCGCCGGAGAACCTCGGGCGAAAGACTGAAATGCCCCCGTCGATTGAGCGTGATATAGAGCAGGGCGCAGTTGAGCCAGGCCGTCAGCATCAGGGCAATGGCCAGCCCATAAAGGCCATAAAAGGGCACCAGGGCAAAGTTCATCGCGACGTTCGCAGCCAGCACCCAAAGGGCGATCCGCAGCGGCGTTTTCGTATCCTCGCGCGCGAAAAAGCCCGGCGTGAAGACCTTGACCAGGACATAGGCCGGAAGGCCGAGTGCGATGATGGCAAGGGTTGTGCCCGTAACAACAGCATCTTCCGCGGTAAACTCGCCCCCGCGGAAAAGGGCGGTGACCAAAGGGACGCCCGCTGCCGCAAATGCAATGGCCGCAGGCAAGGTCAGGAGCATGCCAATATCAATGGCTTGATTCTGAATGCGTTCGGCCTCTTGCGGATTGCCTTGATCGACATATTTGCTGATCGACGGCAGAATGGCCGTGCCCAAAGCGGTCCCAATAATGCCGAGTGGCAATTGATTAAGCCGATCCGCATAATTGAGATGCGCCATGGAGCCTTCGGCAAGGTAGCTGACAAATTGGGTGTCGATCAAAATGCTGATTTGATAGACACCCGCTGCAAATGTCGCCGGGATCACGACCTTAAAAAACTGCCGCACGCCTGGGGTTATTCGCGGGCGGCGCAGCTTGAGGGAAATGCCTGCTCTACGGGCGGACCACCAGACCAGACCCAGTTGGACAATGCCTCCGATAACGACGGCAATAGACAGTGCCTCGGCGGTTTTTGGGCCACCGTCGCGCACCAGCAACAAGGCCACTAACATGGCAAGATTGAGCAGGGCAGGGGCGAAGGCTGCGGCGGCGAACCGGTGCATCGAATTGAGCACGCCGGAAAACAGCGACACCAAACTGATCAGCATCAGATAGGGGAAGGTCAGGCGGGAAAGCCAAATTGTCAGATCAAACTTCTCTGCATCGCTAGCAAAACCAGAGGCCAGCAGCCAGACAAGAGCGGGCATCGCAATTTGCCCGATAAATGTGAAGACCAGCAAAGCGGGCAGAAAAATCGCCAGCACTTCTTCTGAGAAACGCCGGGCTTCCTCGATGCCGCCTTCGCCATGATAGCGTTGGCTGAAGAGGGGCACGAACCCTGCCGAAAACGCGCCTTCGCCAAAAAAGCGCCGAAACGTGTTGGGCAGGCGAAAGGCGACCAGAAACGCATCGGCAAACATATTGGCGCCCAGCACGCGCGCCATGACCATTTCTCGTGCAAAGCCCAGCACGCGGCTGACGAGGGTCAGGCCTCCAATTGTGCCAATGGCTTTGCCGAGTTTCACGATGTTTAGGCGTTGCCCTCAGCGCTCTGGCCGGCGTCTGCCTGCTGCGCTGCCAATTCCGCCTGCTGCATAAACAGCGCGCCGAAATCAATTGGGTCGAGCATCAGTGGCGGGAAGCCGCCGTCGCGCACCGCATCGGCAAGGACGCGACGGGCAAAGGGGAAGAGCATCGCCGGGCCCTGCGCGAGCAGGATCGGGGCAAGCTGTTCTTCTGGGATGTTGCGGATTGCAAACAAGCCAGCATAAACCAGTTCCACCTGAAACGCGGTTTGATCTGCGCTCTTGGCGACGACGTTGATCTTGACCGCGACTTCATAAACGCCTTCACCGACTTGTTCATTGCCGATGTTGAAGTTCACGTCGATTTGCGGTTGACCTTCCCATTGAAACACGGCCGGTGCGTTCGGATTTTCGAACGAGAGGTCTTTTACATATTGGGAGATCACGCCAACGGCGGGCAGTGTATCTTCGCCATTGGGAAGCGGTTGGGTTGGTTCGTCAGCCATGGCTCAAAATTATCCTGTTCTCTCTCAAAATCTGCAAAAACCCTCTTTGGGCTTGGTCGCGCGCCTAGCAGGGCGCGGGATCAAGGGCAATGGCGCAGATTTCACTCGCCTCATCGAAAGCAGTATTTGAAAGCTGAGGCGAGACACCCTATGTTAGCCTCAGAAAGGTCAAACACGTGGTCGAAACGGTTCTCTTTGCGATGGTTGCAGCTTTTTTGGGGCTGCGCCTCTATGCCGTGCTCGGCAAACGTTCTGGTCACGAACAGACCATGCGCACGCCTGCGGAAGAGCATGTGGCAAATCCGGTGCCCGTACCGACCCCGGATTGCCGCGAGGCGACCCTTCCCCGTGCCAATCCGGCTGACCCGTTTGACAGCAATGCCATTCCCGCTCTGCGCGCCATTTCGCAGGCAGATAGCCAGTTCAACCCTGCGGACTTCATCGAAGGCGCAAAGTCGGCCTATGGCATGATCCTGACGGCCTTTTGGAAGGGCGAGGAAGAGGCGCTGGCCCCTTATGTGAGCCAAGATGTGCACGCCAGCTTTGCGAGCGCGATCAAAGCGCGCGAGGCGGCGGGTGAAGTCGTCGATAATCGTCTGGTGCGGATCGACCATGCTACCATTTCCGCTGCAAATCTGGACGGCCGTGTCGCGCGAGTCACAGTGCGCTTTGATGCCGATATCGCCGCGATCACGCGCGATTTGGATGGGACTGTGGTCGCAGGCTCGCTGACCGACGCCATTGAGACGCATGACGAATGGACCTTTGAGCGGGACGTTCGCTCCAGCGATCCAAACTGGATTCTTGTCGATACGGACGAAGCGGCCTAACCACGGCGCATGCGCCGCTTCATTTTACCTCTGATCCTTGCTGGCTTGTTGTCAGCCTGTGCTGGCCAAGTGCGGCCGGTGCCTGCGCTGCCAGTCGCAACGCCAGAGACGGCTTTTGCCGCCGGTGTCTCTGCTGGGCCGCGCTTTGATGCGCTCCCGCTGCCCGAGGGGGCAGTTGAACGGACGCTGGCCGCCTTTCGCATATCTTGCCCCGCTTTGGTGCGGCGCAAGGATGCCTCTGGTCTGACGCGCCCAGAGGATTGGCGCCCCGTATGCGAGGCGGCGCGTGCCGATTTGGCGGCGAACCCGGCGGCATTCTTCACGGACAATTTTGAAGTCGTGCGCATTGGTGCGGGCACCAGCTTTATAACCGGCTATTATGAGCCAGAGATTCTGGGCTCTCGCACAGAAGTGCCGGGATATTCCGTCCCCATTTACAAGCGCCCATCTGATCTCATCGAAGCGGATCTGAGCCTGTTTTCGCCAGAGTTGAAGGGCAAGAGGATCCGCGGCCGGGTGCAGGGTGAAAGCCTCATCCCCTATGCGGATCGCGCGGAGATTGAGGGCGGCTGGCTCAAATGGCGGGGCCTTGAGCTCGCTTGGGCCGCGGATGCGGTGGATTTCTTCTTTCTGCAAGTTCAGGGTTCAGGTCGGCTGAGACTGCCCGACGGAACGGTCATGCGGATCGGCTATGATGGCCAAAATGGCCGCGATTATGCGAGCATCGGTCGGCTGATGCGCGAACGCGGCCTGTTGCGGCCGGACGAGGCCAATATGCAGGGCATAATCTCTTGGCTGCGCGCCAACCCCGATCAGGGGCGGGCGATTATGAATGAGAATAAAAGCTGGGTCTTTTTTCGGGAACTGACTGGTCCCGGGCCACTTGGTGCGCTGGGCCTTCCCGTGACACCGCGCGCATCCCTTGCCGCAGACCCGCGTTTTGTGCCGCTGGGCGCACCCGTATTTCTGGAAACCAACCGAAAAGAGGTCAATGGCCTGTGGGTTGCGCAAGACACCGGCGGCGCGATTAAAGGCGTCAATAGGTTTGACAGCTTTTGGGGCGCAGGCGCGGATGCCGATGTGATTGCAGGCGGGATGGCGGCGCGCGGTTCGGCTTATATTTTGCTTCCTAAGGGAAGTCTTGCCCGCCTCACATCTGGTACCGCCGATGCGCAGCCGTCGCCTCAGCGCTGAAGAACAGGCCATTTGGCACCGCGTTGCCCGCACAGCGCGTCCCTTGCCGGGTCGCGCGCTCTCGGCAGGAGATGATCTGCACTTAGATGCCGCACCGATAGAGGCTCGCCCGGCCAAGCCCATTCAGGCTCGGCTGTCGCGGCCACAATCTGCCCCAACGCCCAAGCCAGCATCGGGTGTGCGGGATACGCTGGACGGCAGCTGGGATAAGCGCCTGGCAAAAGGAACGCTTATTCCCGATGTCACGATCGACCTGCATGGAGAGACACTTGCAACCGCGCATGCCCGGCTCAACCGTGGATTGGACGCAGCCATCAGGCGGGGCGATAGAATTGTGCTGCTGATCACCGGCAAACCAGCGGTGGATAATCCACGCTTGCCGCCGACAAGTCGGGGCGTCATTCGCGCCTCTGTTGCGGATTGGTTAGCGGTATCGCCCTTTGCAGACCGGATAGCGACGATCCGCAATGCGCATCCCCGGCATGGCGGTGCAGGGGCGCTCTACATTATCTTGCGGCGTGCCCGTTCAATTCAGATTTTATTTAGGATAGTCGCATAAATATTTGTTAAATAACGAATATCTTGAATAGTGACTGCCTCATCCAGCTTGTGCATGGTGGCATTGTGCAGGCCGAATTCCACCACTGGGCAAAGCTTTGACAGGAAGCGCGCGTCGGAGGTTCCGCCGGTTGTGGAGGCCTCCGGCTCTATCCCCGTTACGCTTTTGACAGCGGCGGAAACAAGCGCGCTCAATTCCCCCGGCGGCGTTAAAAAGGCTTCGCCCGATATGCGGGCCTCTACCTCAGCATTGGGCGCCTCTTCCAGCACGATGGCACGGATGCGATCGGCCAGTCCCTGGCCCGTATGGAGATCGTTGAAGCGGATGGAGAGGCGGGCTTTGGCAAGGGCGGGAATGACATTGGTCGCCTTATTGCCCACCTCAAGATCGGTCACCTCGATATTGGACGGCTGGAACCAATCGGTTCCATCATCGAGCACAATCGCCTCAATGCGCGACAAGGCGCGCACCAGCCGGGGAATGGGGTTGTCCGCCAGATGCGGATAAGCGACATGCCCCTGTGTGCCGGGCACAGTGATCCAGATATTGACGGAACCGCGCCGCCCGATCTTCATCATGTCGCCCAGCCGATTGACCGATGTCGGCTCACCGACAAGGCAGAGATCAGGCAGAAGGCCCCGCGCTTTCATATGGTCAATCAACGCGACGGTACCAAAAACAGCCGGGCCTTCTTCATCGCCCGTGATGATCAGGCTGATACGTCCTGCGCTTGTCGGCGGAATGGCCGCGACAAAGGCGGCAATGCTGCCCTTCATATCGACGGCACCGCGCCCATAGAGCAAATCGCCCCGGACATCTGGCGTGAAGGGATCGCTCGTCCAACCGTCGCCGGGAGGGACGACATCAAGATGGCCTGCATAGGCGAAATGCCGTCTGTCGCCCGTGCCAGCGCGCGTGGCAAAGAGGTTCTCAACCGGCCCATCGGGAGCGTCGCCACAAATGAAGCGATCCACGTCAAAGCCAAGCGGTGTCAGCGCGGATTCCAGCACATCGAAGACGTCTCCGCGCGCGGGCGTTACGGAAGGGGCCGCGATAAGTCGCTTGGTCAGGTCAAGTGCGTCCGTCATGTCACGCGCCCTGTTCTGTGCGTTCAAAGCGCGGGATAATCCACTCTTCCTCGCGCGCACCCTTTGCCCAATCTTGCATGAAGGGATGGGCGAGAACCGCATTCATATAGGTGCGGGCATCATCGGGGACGGGGATGGAATAGGTCACCAACCGTGTGATGACGGGCGCAAACATAATGTCTGCCGCGCCAAATTCCCCAAAGAGAAACGCGCCGTCTGCGCCAAACGCGTCACGCGCATCCCACCAAAGTTGGGTGATTCGGGCCAGGTCCTGCTCCACCTCTGGGTCAAGCGGGGCAGGGACATAGACATGCCGGGTATTCATCGGATGCTGACGCCGCAGTGCCATGAAGCTGGAATGCATTTCAGCCGCTATGGACCGCGCCATGGCACGGGCAGGGTGGTCTGCTGGCCAGAACTTGTCTCCGCCGCTAATGTCATTGAGATAGTCAATCAGCGCCAAACTGTCCCAGACGGGATGGTCGCCATCCCAAAGGATGGGCACCTTGCCGCCAGAGGGGCGGATATCGGGCTGCATCCGGCGTTCGGGCCAGGCGTCATCATACATGGACACAACGACTTCTTCGAAGGGCAGGCCGGACTGGCGCACCGCAAGCCAGCCGCGCAAAGACCAGCTGGAATAGACTTTGTTGCCGATGATGAGCTTAAGCATCGCCTTGCCCTTTTATTCGTTGATCGCGTCCATGATCGCCGCCCGCAGTTCCGGCAGGCCCATGCCCTTTTCGCTTGAGGTCGGGATGATGTGCGGATGGGCAGCCGGGCGCTTGCGCCCTTCTTCTGCTGTTTGGGCCAAGATTTCTGCCAAGGCAGAGGCCTTTATCTTGTCCGATTTCGTCAGCACGAGATGGTAGCTGACGGCAGCGGCATCGAGCATGTCCATTATATCGCGGTCGACATCCTTAATGCCATGCCGACTATCGATCAGAACCAGCGCGCGTTTGAGAACCTGACGTCCGCGCAGAAAATCATTGACCAGAAAGCGCCATTTCTTGACCACATCTTTGGGCGCTTCGGCAAAGCCATAGCCGGGCATATCGACAAGGCGGAAGCGCAAGGGCTCCCCCACGTCGAAGAAGTTCAACTCCTGCGTGCGGCCCGGTGTATTGGACGTGCGCGCAAGGCCATTGCGGTTGGTCAGCGCATTGATCAGCGACGACTTTCCGACGTTGGAGCGGCCTGCAAAGGCCACTTCATTCGCCACCGGGTCCGGCAGAAATTTGAGGTCGGGTGCCGACTTTAGAAAGGAAATCGGCCCGGAAAAAATCTTCCGGGCGGTTTCCAGCGCGTCGAGATCAACCGTCACTTCTTGATCGGCTCCTTCATGGCCGGGTGGCGGCTGTAGAGCAGCTTTTGCTGGGCAATAGTCAGAACGTTATTGACCACCCAGTAAAGCTGAAGACCAGCGGCAAAGGGGGCCATCAGGAACATCATGATCCACGGCATGATGGAAAAGACCTGCTGCTGCACAGGGTCGGCAGGGGGAGGGTTCAGCTTAAACTGCACATACATGGTGATGCCGAGCAGAATGGGCAGAACGCCCAGCGCGATGAAGCTGGGTGGTGTGAAATCCAGCAAGCCGAACAAATTGACCGGGGTCAGTGGATCAGGCGCAGAAAGATCTTTGATCCAAAGGACAAAGGGTTGGTGCCTCATTTCGATGGTTAGCAACAACGCCTTGTAGAGCGCGTAGAAAACCGGAATCTGGATGAAGATTGGAAGGCAGCCCGCCATTGGGTTGATCTTTTCCTTCTGATACAGCTCCATCATGCTTTGCTGCATCTTCTGGCGGTCATCCTTATAACGTTCTTGGATTTCCTTCACTTTCGGCTGGACAATGCGCATGGCCGCCATGGAAGAAAATTGCCGCTGCGCAATGGGGAACATCACCGTTTTCACGATCAGGGTGAGCAAGATGATCGCAACGCCGAAATTGCCGGAAAATTTGAACAAGGCATCGAGGAGATAGAAGATTGGCTTGGCAAACATCTTGAACCAGCCCCAGTCAATGGCATTGCCGAACTGTTGAATGCCAAGCGTGTCCATATAGCCATCAAGCACCGGCACTTCCTTTGCGCCTGCAAAGAAATGGGTTTTGGCCTTGTTGCTCTGGCCTGGGGCCACAATGACAGAATCGAGCGCGTAATCCGCCTGATAGCTGCCGCCATCCTTGCGGAAGCCTGCGTCAATATGTGCTGTTTGCGTTGGTGCAAGCGCTGTTAGCCAATAGGTATCGCCAAAGCCCAACCAGCCGCCCGTAGATTTAAAGCGGGAGCCAGTGGGACCTGCTTCATCAAGATCGGGATAGTTCACCTCATAATTGGTCGCATTGTCGAAAGTCGCAATTGGGCCGACATGGATCGTCCAACTGTCCACATCATGACTTGGCCCGGCGAGGCTGCTGGTTTTGCCAACGGTCGCATAGCCTCGGTTGATATAACCATAGGGGCGAATGGCAACAGGACCTGCCCCCTTATTGGTGACGGTCTGTTCAGCCGAAAACATGAAGTTTTCATCAATGGATAGCTTGATCTGAAACAACTGACCTTGGCCATTATCCCAGCTGAGCGTGATCGGCGATTGGGGTGTCAGCTTACCGCTGCTCGTGGCCCAGATGGTGTCAGCATTGGGCAGATTGGGCCCGCTTCCTGTCCAGCCAAAGCCTGCAAATTGGCTATGCTCCGTCCCCGCGGGGGACAAGATGCGCACTGGGCCAGAATTTTTATCCAAGCTGACGGTGTGGAGCGGCAGGATGAGGTCATCGAGGCGCGCACCCTTTAAATTGATGGACCCTTTGACTTTCGGGGTTTCAATGAGAACGCGGCCCGTTTCCGCAAGGGCGACATTTACGTCCCTTGGCTTGGCCACAGCGGCTTGGGCAGGCGCGCCAGATGTTCCTGCACTTCCAGCAGGGGCCGCAACCGTGGCAGGTGCCTTTGACGGTGGGAAAAGCTTTTCGCCAAGCAATGTCCAGCCGAACAGCACAAGGCCGGACAGCAATATGGCGATCACGAAGTTACGATTCTCGTTCAAGTCAGTTCCCCAAATTGGTCATGGCACTGGATCATAGCCCTGTCCGCCCCATGGGTGGCAGCGCAGGATACGTCGCACAGCAAGCCAGCTTCCTCTTACAGCGCCATAGCGCCTCAATGCCTCAATTGCATAGGCCGAACATGAGGGTTGATAGCGGCATGTGGGCGGTAAAATGGCAGAAGGGCCCCATTGCCACATCCGCGCCAGCCAAATGAGAAGCTTTGCCATCTAGCCAGCAACCATCCGTAGAGCCCGGTCTAAGTCTTTTTGAAGGGCAGCAAAATCCCGCTCGACCCCGCTTGCCCGGCCAATAATGACATGATCGGCGCCTGCGATACCATGATCTGGCAGGGCGGCGCGGGCAATTTCTCTAAAACGGCGTTTCATCCGATTTCGGATAACCGCGTTTCCGATCTTTTTTGTGACAGTAAAGCCAACCCGTATTTGCGGGTTCCCATCTGCCCGATCGCGGACAAGCAAAACGAGGCCGCCAGAGGCAGCCCGTTTCCCATTATTGGAGGCCAGAAAGTCTGACCGCTTATTCAGGATGATCAGGCCGAAAGCTTCTTGCGGCCGCGGGCGCGACGCGCCCGGATGACGGCGCGGCCGCCTACGGTCGCCATGCGAGCCCGGAAACCGTGACGACGAGCCCTGACAAGGTTGCTCGGCTGGAAGGTGCGCTTCATCGCTCATGCCCTCAAAACAAAATCAAAAAAGAAAAAGCCGCCAAACAGGGGCGGCTCTGTCGAAGGGGCGATTAGGGGGATCATCTGCAAGAGTCAATCGTCTGATGACTGTTTCTTGCGGGCGCGCCGCCGTTTATAGCTGGCACGGCGCAGTCCCCAATCAACCCAATGTCCCGGGCGTGGATAGCGGCGCTTGAACCTCACATAGCGCCGTCGGGCCCAAGCAGAGGTTTGCAGAACAAGGCCAAGGCCAACGGCAAAGAGCAGGGTTCCGCCAGGCCCCGGCAATGGAGACAGCAGCGGCGCAAGTAAAATGCAGATCAGGCCAGCGCCCAAAAGGATCAGGCGAACCAAAGGCTGCTGAAGGAGGGATTTCCAGATTGTGCGCAACATTCCCATTCTATGTGGGGCGCATGATTGCAGGATGCAACTGACCCCGGCTTGATCTTGAAAATTATCAAAATATCCATTTTGTATGCGTGCCAGCAGGACTATCTTGCTTCACCTCAAATGCTAGGCTAGACGGTCCTGGTTTTGTGCCCCTGTGGTGAAATTGGTAGACGCGCTCGACTCAAAATCGAGTTCCTTTGGAGTGCTGGTTCGAGTCCGGCCAGGGGCACCATCTGTTTTTAATGCGGTATCTGGCTTTTACATCGCTCCCATCAATCGTTCGCTGGGAGATCTAAAGCTCTAAAAAGCTTCCGGTAACCAATCTGCATTACTTTAAGGCCCTTTCGGGTGAGGTCGATTTTTTCTATTCTCTCATAGGCATCCATGTTGCGTATGATGAATTTCCCTTTTTCGAGCTTTTGAATTGCCTCCATGAACGCTTTCCGTGAACCTTTTAGCATTTCAGATAAATCCGTAATAGAAAGCTTCTGCCCCCTAAAGTGAGCCGCATCGAGTGCTAGCAATATATCGAAACCTTGATAGGCTAAATCGTCTTTAAGTAGCATGTGTCGATGAAGATAAAGCTGGATCATCTTTATCCAGCGATAGGCATTGTACGTGGCTTCTTCATCCCTCGTCTTCGACGGGCAGATTTTTCGCTGGATGGAAGAGCATTTTCGATTGGCAGGTCTTTCATGACCATAGAATTAACAAATATATTATTTAATA
>RFSU01000037.1 GCA_009923795.1 Sphingomonadaceae bacterium | reverse complement strand
AGATGTGTATAAGAGACAGGCCGGAAACGGACCAGAGGCGCAGGCCTTTCATGATATTGCAGCGAAAATCGCCGATTGGCTCAAGGCCTGATCCACTCCACTTGCCCGGCGACACGATTGGGATGGATTACCGGATAGACAGGGTTTTGGCGCGATCCTGAAGTCGGGCGACGGCGGCGGGGTGCAGCGCTTGGCTGGTTGCCAAAACGCCAAAGGCTTCCCCCTTGGTGGAATTGAACCGCAAGGGCCGTCCATGCGCGTCAGTCACGATGCCACCCGCCTCTTCGGCCAAGAGCGCGGCCGCCGCAATATCCCATTCATGGCCCCAGCGCAGGGCGGCGACCAAATCTGCCTCGTCCGCAGCCACCATGGCAATGCGCAGTGCGATGGAATTGGGTTTGGCAACGGTTTGCAGGTCTGTATCCAATTTGGGCAAGACATCGGCGGGCACGCGCGCGCCAGCGAGTTCGGCTTTGGTGCTGGCGGTGATCGGTAGATCATTTCGCCAAGCGCCAAATCGGCGTGCGGCGCGCCAATGCTCCTGCCGGGCTGGGGCATCCAGAACCGCAAGCGTCGCCTGCCCCCCTTCGACCAATGCAATGGAGACGGCCCAGCCGTCGCGCCCCCGCACAAAGTCGCGCGTGCCATCAATTGGGTCGACCACCCAGACGCGGGGCAGCAACAGGCGTTCGGCATTGTCCGCCGTTTCTTCTGATAGCCAGCCCGCCTCTGGATCCAGATCACGCAGCGCCGATTTCAGGAATTTATCGACCGCCAAGTCAACTTCGCTCACCGGATTGCCGGGGGCTTTTTCCCATTGTTCAAAATCCCCCCGAAAGCGCGACATCGCGATTTGGCCTGCCTCTTTGGCAATGGCGCTAAGGGCATCGAGACGCGGGCCAGTCATGGGCAAGGGTCAGTCTCCGGCAAGGGTCATGCCATCGACGCGCAATGTGGGAACATTGGTGCCATAGCGGAAGGTCAGATTATTGGCCGGGGTCAGCGTACGGAACATGTCTTTGAGATTGCCCGCAATCGTCACTTCGGCAACGGCCTCTGCCAATTGGCCGTTGCGGATGACAAAGCCAGATGCCCCGCGACTATAATCGCCCGTGAGGCCATTGACGCCCTGACCGATCAGGTCTGTGACATAAAGGCCTTCTTTAATGTCGGCCATGAGTTCGGCGGGGGAGAGTGTTCCCGGCTCCATATGCACATTGCTCGTCCCGGCACCCGGCGGGCCACCAACGCCTCTGGAGGCATGGCCCGTGGGTGTGAGGCCAAGCTGGCGCGCAGAGGCAGAGTCGAGCAACCAGCCCGTCAGCACACCCTGATCAATAATGGCCCGGCGGCTGGTCGGCAGGCCTTCCCCATCAAAGGGGCGGGATCGCAGGCCGCGCCGCCGATGCGGGTCGTCGATAATGGTGATGCCACTTTTGAAGAGCTCTGTTTCAAGCGCGTCGAGCAAGAAGCTCGTCTTGCGCGCAATGGCCCCGCCCGTGATTGCGCCGAGCAAATGGCCGACAAGGCTGCCGCCAATGCGTGGGTCAAAGACGATTGTCATCGGCCCGCTTTTGAGGCGTATGGGGTTGAGCCGGGCAACGGCGCGTTCGCCTGCCTCCCGGCCAATCAGCGCTGCATCGTCCAGATCGCCCAAATGACGCACAGAGTGATAGCTATAATCGCGCTGCATCCCAGCACCTTCGCCTGCAAGGACGCTGGCAGATACGCCATGGCTTGATCCGGAATAGCCGCCCGAAAAGCCGGTGCTGGTTGCCAGTGCAATAACGGCCCGGCCTGCGCTGGCGCTGCCCCCTTCGCTATTGGTCACGCCCGTGATGGCGCGTGCGGCGTCCTCGGCGGCCATGGCCCGATCGCGCAAATTCTGCGGGTAAACATCGATCGTATCGTCAATATCGAGCAGGCGGGGCGCATCACGCATCAGCAAGTCTTCCGGCGCAAGTCCGGCAAATTCATCTTCCGGCGCTTGGCCCGCCATCGCAACGGCGCGCTCAGCCAGCTTTTCCAGAGCATCGGTCGATAGGTCAGAAGAAGAGGCGCTGGCCGATTGGCGACCCACAAAGACACGCAGGCCAATTTCTTCGCCTTCGGATCGCTGAACATCTTCCAGCGCGCCCAGACGCACCTGAACCCCGGTCGAGGCATCTGCGACATAAATGGCATCGGCGGCATCTGCCCCTGCTTTCAAAGCGCGGGCGACAAGGTTTGCGGCACGATCCCGCGCCTGATCATTGGTCAGCATGGTCTTTACTTAGGTGTTCGGCCGCTTGTTCTCAAGCCGACGCGCCAATTGTTATCATGGCCAGCGCCACGAGCAGGCCTGTTAAACGGTTGGAGCGGAATTTCACAAGCGCATCGGTGCCGTCATCGGCCCGAAGGGTTGCCACTTGCCACAGCAGATGACAGGCAGCGGGCAGGAGCGCGAGCAGCGCCAGAGGCTGCGGGCGCACCTGCCAAATTGCCGCTCCCCAAAAGAGGAGCGCGGTGAAGTAAAAGATCGCAACCCCCGCGCGCACGCGGGCCCCCAAGGCGCGGGCGGAGGAGCGCACACCGATCAACGCGTCATCTTCCTTATCCTGAAGGGCGTAGATTGTGTCATAGCCAATCACCCAAAAGATCGACCCCACATAGACCAGCGCCATTGCCCATGAAGCGTCGGCAAAGGCCATCCAGCCAACCAGAGCGCCCCAGGAAAAGACAAGGCCAAGCCAAGCCTGCGGCCACCAAGTGATCCGCTTCATAAAGGGATAGGCCGCAACGGGGGCAAGGCTGGCCAGCGCGACCAGCTGCGCCTGCCAGCGGAGTTGCAGCAAGACGACCAGGCCAAGCAGGGCCAGCAGAACAAGCCAGCCCCATGCAGCCTTCAGGCTGACCGCACCACTCGCCACAGGCCGGTTGCGCGTGCGGGCGACCTGCGCGTCCAGATCACGGTCGATAATATCGTTATAGACACAGCCTGCCCCGCGCATGGTGATGGCGCCCAGCAGCATCCAGAGCGCCAGCACCCAAAGTTGAGGCAGGCCGCCCGCCAGCCCCAGACCGAAGAGGCAGGGCCAATAGAGCAGCCACCAGCCAATTGGGCGTTCCAGCCGCGCAAGCGCCGCATAAGGCCGTGCGCGCGCGGGTAACATCCGCATCAAACCCGTTAGTTCGGCATCGGGGACAAGCGCGGTTTGGATTGGGCTGCCATTCATGCTAACCGCTCTTATGCCCGCGACACCTGCATGGCCACCCCAATCAACGCCGCGTCTTTATGTGGACGCCGCCTTGGCGGACGGAATAACGCTGACGCTTGATGGCGGGCAGGCGCATTATCTGGTCCATGTTTTGCGGGTAAAGCCCGGGGCCCCCGTCAAGCTGTTCGATGACCGTTCGGGCGAATGGCTGGCCGAAGTGATGGCGACGGCAAAGCGGGATCTGACCTTGCGCGTGACAGCTTTGCTGCGCCCACGCGAAACCGTGCCGGATCTCTGGCTGCTCGCCGCCCCTGTCAAAAAGGCGCGGCTTGATATGGTTGTTGAAAAGGCGTGCGAATTGGGGGTCGCGCTCTATCGTCCTGTCATCACGCGCCGCACCATCGTTGAGCGCATGAATATGGATCGACTGACGGCAACCATCATCGAGGCGGCTGAGCAATGTGGCCGCACCGCGCTTCCAAAGATTGAAGAGGCGGTCAAACTTCCTGCGCTCCTCAAAGATTGGCCTGAAGGTCGGGTGCTTTACTTCGCCGATGAAGAGGGCGGGGTGCCTTTTGCGCAGGCGATCAAACCCGGCCCGGCGGCGATCCTTGTAGGGCCGGAAGGCGGGTTTGACGCCGAAGAGCGCGCGGCGATTAAGGCCATGAAGCAGGCCGTCGGCATCTCGCTCGGGCCGCGCATCCTCCGCGCTGAGACGGCCGCGATTGCAGCGCTCTCTGTCTGGATGGCGTCGGCAGGCGACTGGCAGAGCTAGGACCAGTTAGGCCAGTAGATAATCCGAAACAAAGGCGTTGGTTTTACGCTCATGCCCGAAGGTCGACATCGGGCCGTGGCCGGGAACAAAGGCCGTTTCATTGCCAAGCGGCCAAAGCTTCTTCGTGATTGAGTCGATCAGATCCTGATGATTGCCGCGCGGGAAATCGGTTCGGCCGATTGACCCTTGGAACAGCACGTCCCCCACAACCGCGAAGTGCGACGGCGCATGGTAGAAAACGATATGCCCCGGCGTGTGCCCGGGGCAATGGATCACGTCGAGCGTCAAGTTGCCGACGGTCACCGTATCTCCGTCTTTCAACCACCGATCCGGCTCAAAGCTTTTGGCATCCATACCCCATTTGCGGCCATCATTATCCAATTGAGAGATCCAGAAACGATCGTCTTCATGCGGGCCTTCAATCGGCACGCCCAATTGCTTGGCGAGGATGCCCGTCTGCCCGCAATGGTCGAGATGCCCGTGCGTCACGAGCAGCTTTTCAATCGTTACGCCCTGTTTGGCGGCGGCACCCATCAGCAAAGGCAGGTCGCCGCCCGGATCGGTAAAGGCCCCGCGCATTGTTTGCGTACACCAGATGAGGCAGCAATTTTGCTGCAAGGGAGTCACCGGAATAATGGCGGCCTGAAGCGGTGGTTTCTCAGTCATAGCCCAGTTTTGCGCAAGCGCCCCTGACTAGTCCAGCAGATTCCGATAGGCGGGTTCATCCTTGCCATTTATGCTCAGAAGATCGCCGTCGCGCATTGTCCGGATTGGCCCGGCATAATGTTTGTCCGCGCCCAATGTGACCAAACGCATCAGGGGACGCGGCAGGCTGGGCACAATATGGGTGAAGGCCAGCATTTTGGCACCCGCCGCCTTAGCAACATCGCCCGCCTCTTCCGGGCTTGCATGATAGCCCTGAATGTCGCGGAAAATCTTTCCACGCTTGGGCTGGCCGTGTTTGTCTGCCGCCTGCGCCATGGTTTCGACCAGATCCCGGTTGAGCACTTCGTGCACCAAAAGATCGGTTCCCTTTGCCATATTGGCGAGCGTTTGTGACTTGGCTGTATCGCCGCTGATCGTCACGCTCTTGCCCTGCCAATCGAGCCGATAGCCATAAGCAGGCGTGACTGGATCATGGTGGACGGGAAAAGCGGTGATGCGAATGCCGCCCTGATCATAGACGACACCCGGCGTGATGATGCGCGCGGTAAAACCAAAGCCTGACGGCGGCACAACCGCCGGGCCATGATGCGCCATGCGGAATTTGCTATCGGGGCCGTAAGCGATGTTGAGGCCTTGTGCGACCTGATCCGTGCCTGCCGGGCCAATAAGGGGGAGGGGTGCTTGGGCGCTGGTGCCAGCCCAACGCTGCAGCGCAAGCGGGCCAAGGCCTTCAAAATGATCGGAATGAAGGTGTGTGAGAAACACGCCTTCAATCTTGCCGAGCGGCATGCCCATGAGCGAAAGCGTTTCGCCAGCGCCTTCGCCAGCATCAAAGACAAACAGCTTGCCCCCGACAAGAACGGCGGTGCAGGCAGAGGCGCGGTCGCGGCTGGGCAAGGGGGATCCAGTTCCGCAAAAAGCGACATGAATCGATTTGGGATCCAACTCGGCCAGCTTATCGCGGCCAATGGTTTGATCTACGGCGCGATTAAACACCTGCCGCAACAAACTATCCCGATTGGCATAGGCAAGGCCTGCTCCCAATACCAAAAAGCCGGACAAAAGGGCGATAATCCGGCGTTTTCTGGTCATATTGTAAAGCTCTCTCCGCATCCGCAACTGCCTTTGGCATTTGGGTTGTTGAAGACAAACCCAGCGGTGAAGTCATCTTCTTGCCAGTCCATTGTCGAGCCGACAAGGTACAGAACCGACGCCCCATCAATGAAAAGCGTCCCGCCCGGCGCGTCGATCCGTTCGTCAAAGCTATTGGCTTCGCTTACATAATCAACCGAATAGGCAAGGCCGGAACAGCCCCGACGCGGGGTGGAAAGTTTCACGCCAATAGCCTCTGCGGGGGCTTGCTGCATCAAATGGGCGATCCGCGCCTCGGCAGAGGATGTTAGAATGACGGCGGTAGGGCGCGCGCGGGTTTTTGTCTCGGTGGTCATAGCATTCCAAGCTCCAAACGGGCTTCGTCCGTCATGTTTTCAGGGGCCCATGGCGGATCCCAGACAAGGCTGACTTCACAATCCCCAACGCCGGGGACGGAGCCGACGCGCAATTCGACTTCGCCGGGCATTTCTTCGGCAACGGGGCAATGCGGTGTCGTCAACGTCATCGTTACATGAACATGGCTGTCATTCACCTCAACATTATAGATGAGGCCAAGATCATAAATATTCACCGGAATTTCCGGATCATAAATATCTTTGAGCGCGGCAATCACCGCGTCGTGCAGATCACCGCCGGGTTCGCCGGCTGGGACGACGGGGGGCTGCTGCGCCAAAAAGCCATCCAGATAATCCTTCTTACGCTCCAGCTTTGCCGCAGGCTGTTCGATATCGTCCACGCGCGCCTTGGGCGGGGGTGCAACGCTATCCACTTCCTCGATCCGGATTTTATCGCTCATCCAAAGATCCTCTTCACGCGTTCAAGGCCGCGCACCAGCGCGGCGACATCAAGTTCATCATTATACAGGCCAAAGCTGGCGCGTGCCGTGGCGGCAACACCCAAATGGTCCATCAGCGGTTGGGCACAATGATGCCCGGCGCGAATGGCGACACCTTCTTCATCCAATATCGTGCCGATATCATGGGGGTGCACACCCTCCATCGCAAAGGAGACAATCCCAGCGGCATCCTCCGGGCCGAAAAGGCGCACCGAGTTGATCTGACGCAGCGCCTCACGCGTCTGCCGCACCAAGGCCAGTTCATGGGCATGCATGGCGGGCAGACCAACAGCCTGCACATAGTCAATGGCAGCGGCCAACGCGATGACTTCGCTTATGGCCGGCGTCCCGGCCTCAAATCGGCCCGGGGGCGGGGCATAGGTCGTGCGGTCAAATGTCACCCGGTCAATCATGGCGCCACCGCCCTGCCAGGGGGGCATGGTCTCGAGCAACTCTGCCCGCGCCCACAGCACGCCAATGCCCGTTGGGCCATAAAGCTTATGCCCGGAAAAGACGTAAAAATCACAGTCGAGATCCGCCATGTCGACGGGCATGTGCGGCACAGCCTGACACCCATCGAGCAGTAACTTTGCGCCGACACGCTGCGCCAATTTGGCCGCCCTTTTGGCGTCGAGCACCGAGCCAAGAACATTGGAGACATGGGCAAGGGCAACCAGCTTATGCCGATCAGTCAGCATTGCTTCTGCGGCATCAAGGTCAATCCGGCCCTCTTCGGTCAAGGGGCAGACATCAATTTCAATGCCAATTCGGTCGCGCAACATTTGCCAAGGCACAATGTTGGAATGATGCTCCAATTGCGACAACAGGATGCGGTCCCCCGCCTGCAAAAGCCCGCCCCAGCTATAGGCCAGCAAGTTGATCGCTTCTGTCGCGCCGCGCACAAAGACAATCTCATTGGGGTTATTCGCCCCGATAAAGGTTGCCACCTTTTTGCGGGCCACCTCATAGGCCAGCGTCATATTGGCGGAGCGCGCATAGACGCCTCGATGGACCGTCGCATAATCTTCGCCCAACGCACGGGACATGGCGTCGATCACAGCCTGCGGCTTTTGCGCCGTCGCGGCGGTGTCGAGATAATGCCAGTCCTTCAGGCCTGGGAAGTCGGGACGAAGAGCCGTCATACAACGCTCTCCAACTTGGCGAGTGCGCGCTGCCGAAGGTCATCGGCTTGCTCTGCACCTTCAAAAGCTTCGGCGATAAAGGCTTGCAGCAAGAGGGTCTTGGCGTCCGCCGGCGTCAGGCCCCGGCATTGGAGGTAGAACATCGCCATCGCATCCAGCTCCCCAATGGCGCAGCCATGGGCGCAGGTGACGTCGTCTGCGAAAATTTCAAGTTCCGGCTTGGCATTTGCGGTCGCGCTGCGATCGAGCAGCATGGCCTTGACCGATTGTTCGCTATCTGTGTGTTGCGCGCCCTTTGCGACGGCGACCTTGCCCAGATATGTGCCGGTTGCTTGGCCCGCCAGCACCGAACGGACGATCTGCCGACTTGTGGCGTCGGGTTCAGCATGGGTGACGGTCGTCACAATTTCGAGCGTCTGGCTGTCGCCGCCAATTTGGGCTGCCTGAAGCGAAAAATGTGCGCCTTGTTTCAGCGTGACCGATAGGTCGACACGACCATAGTCCCCACCGCAATTCAGCACATAGAATAGGGCCTGTGCGCCGCGTTCCAGAATGAGGTTGATTTGATGAACGCCGCCTGTGTCCTGCACGATGACGCGGGACAATGTCGTTCCTTCGGGCACGATAATCTGTTCTGCTGCAGGCAGGGGCCACAGCCGCGCGAGGGCATCGAGATCCGCATAGCGCCAGGCCTCATCCCGTCGTGTCGGGAGGTTCGTCACGCAGCCAGGTCCTTATAACCTTCGCGTTCCAGCTCCAGCGCCAGTTCCGGCCCACCAGAGCGGACAATGCGTCCGCCCGCGAGCACATGGACAAAATCGGGCTGCACATAATCCAGCAAACGCTGATAATGGGTGATCAGCAGCACGGCCTTATCCGGCTTGCGCATGATCCGGTTGATGCCATCGCCCACAACGCGCAGCGCATCGATGTCCAACCCGGAATCGGTCTCATCCAATATGGCGAGCTTGGGATCGATGATGCCCATTTGCACCATTTCGTTGCGCTTCTTCTCGCCCCCCGAAAAGCCGACATTTACCGGGCGCTTGAGCATGTCCATGTCCATGCCCATCGCATCAGCCTGCGCACGCGCGAGTTTCAGAAAGTCTGCGCCAGACAGCGGGTCATGCCCCCGCAGCTTGCGCTGCGCGTTCAGGCTTTCACGCAAGAACTGGACGTTGGAGACGCCCGGAATTTCAACCGGGTATTGAAAGCCGAGGAACAAGCCTGCCGCCGCCCGCTCATGCGGCGCAAGGGCGAGCAGGTCTTCGCCCAGAAAGGTCACGCTGCCGTCCGTCACGTCATAGCCGGGCCGACCCGCAAGCGTATAGCCGAGCGTGGATTTGCCCGCGCCATTGGGGCCCATGATCGCGTGAATTTCCCCGGCATTGATCGAGAGCGACAGGCCCTTGAGAATGGGCTTATCCGCGACATTGGCGTGGAGGTTAGTGATCGAAAGCATGGTTAAATCCTGTAATGCGGGGGTGGAGATCATCCCACGCTCCCTTCAAGCGAGATGCCGAGCAGCTTTTGCGCCTCGACCGCGAATTCCATAGGAAGCTGCTGGAGCACTTCTTTGGCAAAGCCATTGACGATCAGGGCAACGGCCTCTTCCTGACCCAGCCCACGCTGCATGGCGTAAAAGAGTTGGTCATCCGAAATTTTGGACGTGGTCGCCTCATGCTCAATCTGGGCGGACGGGTTCTTCACCTCAATATAGGGCACCGTATGCGCCCCGCATTGATCGCCCAGAAGCAAGCTGTCACACTGCGTAAAGTTCCGCACACCATCTGCCTGCGCGGCAACGCGGACAAGGCCGCGATAGGTGCCGTTGGATTTGCCGGCGGTGATCCCCTTGGACACAATGGTGGAGCGGGTGCGCTTGCCATTGTGGATCATCTTCGTGCCGGTATCGGCCTGCTGATAATTATTGGTGACGGCGACCGAGTAAAACTCACCCACGCTGTCATCGCCATTGAGGACGCAGCTTGGATATTTCCAGGTGATGGCAGAGCCGGTTTCGACCTGCGTCCAACTGACCTTCGACCTATTACCCTGACACAAAGCGCGCTTGGTCACGAAGTTATAGATGCCGCCAAGACCTTCTGAATTGCCCGGATACCAATTCTGCACGGTGGAATATTTGATTTCGGCATCGTCCATCGCGACCAGCTCCACGACGGCGGCGTGCAGCTGATTCTCATCGCGCATCGGGGCGGTGCAGCCTTCGAGATAGCTGACATAGCTGCCCTTATCTGCGATGATCAGGGTGCGTTCAAACTGGCCCGTATTTTCGGCATTGATGCGGAAATAGGTGCTAAGCTCCATCGGGCAGCGCACGCCTTCTGGAATATAAACGAACGTGCCGTCGGAAAAGACCGCACAATTGAGCGTCGCGAAATAATTGTCGCGCATCGGTACAATGCGGCCGAGCCATTTTTTCACCAGCTCTGGATATTCGCGGATCGCCTCAGAGATAGAGAGGAATATGACGCCTGCCTTCTTCAATTCCTCGCGAAAGGTTGTGGCTACGGACACGCTATCAAAGACCGCATCAACCGCGACTTTGCGCGCGCCTTCAACGCCCGCCAGCACCTTTTGCTCTTCAATCGGGATGCCCAGTTTTTCATAGACGCGCAGAATTTCAGGATCGACTTCGTCGAGACTTTCCAGCGTCTTCTTCGCCTTGGGCGCAGCGTAATAATAGGCGTCCTGATAATCGATCGGCGGGACGTTGAGCTTCGCCCAATCCGGCGATTCCATCGTCTGCCACATGCGGAAGGCTTTAAGCCGCCAATCGAGCATCCAGTCCGGCTCATTTTTCTTGGCAGAGATGAAGCGAACGGTCTCTTCGCTCAGGCCCTTGGGCGCGAAATCGGTTTCGATATCGGCCGACCAGCCATGCTCATAATCGGCAACGCGGGCCGCCGCATCATGCGCGGCCTGATCTTTAATTGGGGTGTCAGTCATGGCTCAACTCGAAGGCCCGGCCAGTGTCGGCACGGACGGGGAAGATAATCTGGTCAGGCTGATATCGGCCAAGGCATCGCGCACCGCTTGGTTGACGACCGGCCAATGCGGTTGGACGGAACAACTGCCCTCCAACCCACAATCATGTCGGCCGCTCTCAACGCAAGAGGTCATTGCAATGGGGCCTTCAATTGCTTCGACAATTTCAGCAAGGCTAATCGCTGCCGCTGGCCGCGCCAGCTTGAATCCGCCGCCTGCGCCGCGAATAGAGCGCAGCAACCCAGCGGACGACAAACGGCTGACAAGCTTTTGCACGGTCGGCAACGGAATGCCCGTTTCCTCTGCAAGCTGGCCGGCATTGATCCGCGTGCCCCCGCAATGGCGGGCGCAAGCGGACATCATGACGACCGCATAATCTGCCAGACTCGATAAACGCATGGCGGCTAATTGGATCAGATTAGTCTGAATTACAATCCTGTACTTTGGGTGGGTACAGCCGATGATAGGGGTTGAGCCGAAGCGATTGAAGCTGGCGCGGCGTGTGCCCCGTAACGCGCTTAACCTCACGGATCATGTGCGATGCATCGGAAAAGGCCTCTGCCGCCTCGTTGCCCGCACAAATAGAGGCGGCCGCGCGCAGGGCGCGATTTACACGGTCGAGCGTCCGAGGCGGGGCGCCCCAATAGCGATTGGCGATGCGCTCCACCTGCCGGGCAGACATTTTGAGATGTTGGGACACCATGTCTGGCGCAGGTCTTGGCGCAGAGGCGAGCCAGTCTGTCAGAGCCCGATTTGCCCGTTGATGGGACAGAGGAATGGCTTTCATCCGTGCAGCGAAAAACCGGTTCGCCAATTCTGCCATCTCGTCCAGCTTGGAGCATTTGGACATCGCTGCCTGAAGCTGCTCGACGGCGGGCCCCAGAATAAGCGCGGCATTTTTCGCCTTATTCGTAAGCCGATGTGCATCTTGCGGGATCAAGCCCCCCCATCCCGCTGGTGTGAGCCGCGCACCGAAAAGCATGGTGGGGCCGATCATGCCCAATCGGTGGTGGCGATGAAAGGGGCCGGTGAGCGTCGCGGGCCATATGGCATTGCGTGTTTCTGGCCCGCAATTGAGCGTGGCTTGGCCGCGTACAACGACCCACAGAGAGGCGCAATCCGCAGGCAGTATCTGGTGATCAGTCCGTTGATCTGATGACAGGCAAACATAGCTGTCGATGTATCCACCCAGCTGCCGATCCGGGGGATGCACGGCTCGATCGATCATGGATCAATCCAAAAATCGACCGGCCAGCCGCTGGGGTCTGCGGATGCCAGGCGCACCGGCAAGAGGCGTGCCTTTGATCGGATTGCCGATGGGGTCAGGCCGATGAAATGTCGTAACTCCCGAATGCAATGGGATTGATCGTAGAACACGCTGTCGGCTGCTGATTGCCAGTCACACGGGTCTTGCGTGATCTGCTTTGCCATCCGCAGGGCGCGATGTTTTCGCGCCAAGAGCTTTGGCGGCGCGCCGAACAACGCCTTGCAGTGGCGCTGGGCCTGCGCCTCCGACAGACCTGACTGCGCCAGCAAATCGGCGATTTTGGGGTTGGGACTGCTCAACAGCCAACTCTCAATCGCTTGGATCACCGATAGGGGCGGGATGTCTGCAGTGCTTGCAACAATGGCCAGATATTTTTCGGCGATTCTGATCATATCGCGAAATGTCTTCGCTTCACTCAATCGGGCGTGTGCGTGCGCAATTGGGCCGCAGGCATGGGCCCGCCCATCCCCCGCCTGATCTGCAAAGTCAGACGCGGATCGCCTTGCCGTCGCTAGCCAGCCTTGGGGGCGTAGCCCAAAGCCAAACATCCGCGCCGGACCATCCACCGTCAGAGAGGACGCACTGTTGCGCGGGCCGATTAGCCCAATCTCGGCAAGGTCAGTCTTCACCCCGCTGAGGGGCTGGACCGAGGCCGTCCCCCGCAGAATGAACCGCAATTGGGCAAGGCCCGCCGTTTCAATTTGCGCGACTATGTCTGCCTCTGTTTCGATGAGATAAAAGGCCGAAACTAGGTCGGAGAATTGAGGCGCAGGCGTTGCATAGGTGATGGCGGTCATGTGCGTCTCTCGATCCCCATAAGGAGGAGAACTCGGTACAAGACGAAAAAAAGGCCGGCGCACAGGCACCGGCCATTAAGTTTTGTAAAGGAACCTCGCAAAAGGCGTCCTTCGGGTCGCATCAACAGGACTAAACACAAAATATCCCCCTGAATTGCAGGGTTTCTAAGGAATAGAATGAATCCGACGCGCAGGCAGGTTTTATGGTTCCCAGTATCGTAACCTGGATTTATCTCTTGTTTATAGAGACATATTTGGACAGAATTTGCCGACCTTCAGCCATCTGTAGGTGGGATATTTGCCTTCCGAGTCGTTGGCGCTAAGGCAAGGGCCATGATTGGTTACGCGCTTCTTAGACCCTTTATCTTTTTGCTGGATGCAGAACGGGCCCATCGGCTCAGCCTATATGGCGTGCGGGTGTTGCCAGGTTTATCTGCTGGGTTAGATGATCCGATTTTGGCGAGCCGTGTTGCGGGCCTTGATTTTCCAAATCCGGTCGGTCTTGCGGCCGGCTATGATAAAGATGCCGAAGTGCCGGTGCAGATGCTTAAATTGGGCTTTGGCTCGGTTGAAGTCGGCACGCTGACGCCCGTGCCGCAATCCGGCAATCCGCAGCCCCGCCTCTTTCGGCTGA
>RFSU01000351.1 GCA_009923795.1 Sphingomonadaceae bacterium | reverse complement strand
GCATATAATCGCGCGTGATGGGCAATGTGTGACGATTGCGCGCATATTGCAGCTGATAATTGACCAGCCCGCCATAGCGGAACGCGCCCGATGCGCCGGCCAGATAAAACTCCCACAGCCGGAAAAACCGGTCGTCATACAGGCGGATGATTTCGTCGCGCGCGGCATGGGTGCGCTCCAGCCACATGTCGAGCGTCTGGGCATAATGGAGGCGCAGCACCTCAACATCGGTGAGGATCAGGCGGGTCTTTTCGCTGGCGGCAACCACTTCTGACAGCGACGGGTTATAGCCGCCGGGGAAGAGATATTTGGCCGTGAACGGGTCGGTCGTGCTCGGCTTTCCCATGCGGCCAATTGTGTGGAGCAGCATCACCCCGTCTTCGCTGAGGAGCGATTTGGACTTGGCAAAAAAGCTGCGGAAATGCCGCGGCCCCACATGTTCAAACATGCCGACAGAGACAATGCGGTCAAACGATCCCGTAACGGCCCGATAATCGAGCAGCTCAAACCGCACGCGATCCGCAACGCCGGCGGCCTCCGCACGCGCGCGGGCGACCTTTAGCTGTTCTTCGGACAGGGTAATGCCCAGCACATCCACATTGGCCAGGCGATTGAGGTAGAGCGCCATGCCGCCCCAGCCACAACCAATATCGAGCACACGCTGACCGGGGGCGAGGGCCAACTTGGCGGCGATGTGCGCCTTTTTATCGGCCTGCGCCTGATCCAGGCTGTTGGCGGGCTCGGTGAAATAGGCGCAGCTATATTGGCGGTCTGCATCTAAAAAGAGATCGAACAGCCGGCTCTCCAGATCATAATGATGCGCGACATTGGCTTTTGAACGACTAGCGGGATTGAATTGATCGATCCGCCTTATCCAAGTTCTCAGCCGTTCGGTTATGCGGCTTAAGGGATATCGAAGCGATTTCAGGCCAATATTTTTGAAACACAGGTCCAAAAAATCATAGAGCGAGCCTTCTTCGATTGTGAGTTGGCCCTCCATAAACGCCTCACCAACCGCTA
>RFSU01000036.1 GCA_009923795.1 Sphingomonadaceae bacterium | reverse complement strand
GGCCACAAAATCGACGATGGTGAGCGTTGGCGCCTCGGGGCGCCCCTCCGGGCCGGCATTCGCAGCCTGCTGTTCGCGTAACCAGAAGCGCAGCGCGGCCGTGGCCAGAATACCCACTTCCAACGCCAACAGAATGACCATCGCGTCGTTGGCCAATTCCTTCAAGCGCGGCGGCAGAAGACAGGGCCATGCGCAGCACCGATTGCGGCGGGGCGAGATAATAATCCGCCGTCCATTCGATCAGGCGGCGCAATGGCGCGCCCAGCGGCGGCACGTCATACACCTCTAAGATATTGCGCAGGCGATTATCGCCGACCGTTTCCGTCGGCAGGGCGGCCTCTTCCCAGACCACGCCCACCATCTCACGCGGGCCAAGCGGCACGCGCACGATGCTGCCCAGCCCGACATCCATGCCATGCGGCACGCGATAGTCGAGCGGCCCGAGCGCCGGGTTGGTATGGAGGATGCGAATGCGCGCCATAATTGTCTCGTTAGAGGCTCTGGCCAGAGAGGTGAAGCGCCTTGGTGACGCGGGCATCGGCTTGCAGGGCGCGAGGGGCACTGCTAGGCGCGGCTCATAGAGTCTGTGCTGAACCGACCATCAGGGAATTCCATGTCTGTCGACCACATAACCGTCCGCAAGATCGCCTCGCTTGCCCGTATCGCGATGACCGATGCCGAAGTTGAGGCGATGGCGCCTGAACTGAACAACATCCTCGGCTGGATTGAGCAGCTGGGCGAAGTGGATACCGCCGCTGTCGAACCGATGACCGCAGTCATCCCCAATACGCTGCGCCTGCGCGACGACGCGGTGACAGATGGCAATGTGCGCGACGCCGTTTTGAAGAACGCGCCACAGGCCGAACATGGCTTTTTCGCCGTGCCAAAGGTGATTGAATAATGACGATTCTAACAGATTTGGGCATTGCCGCCCTGCGCGATGGGGTTGCCAAGGGGGAGTTTTCCGCCCGCGATGTCGCCCTTGCCTTTAACGACGCGGTTGCGGGCGCAAAGGCGCTCAACGCCTTCATCGTGGAAACGCCGGATCATGCGCTGGCCGCCGCCGATGCCGCGGATAAGGATCGGGCGTCTGGCACGCTCAAGCCTTTGTCGGGCGTGCCCATTGGCATGAAGGATTTATTCGCCACACAAGGCGTACAGACGACGGCGGCCAGCCACATGCTGGAAGGCTTTACCCCGCAATATGAATCGACCGTGTCCGGCAATCTTTGGCGCGCAGGTGCCGGCATGTTGGGCAAGCTGAACCTCGATCAATTTGCCATGGGCTCTTCCAATGAAACGAGCTTTTTCGGCAATGTGATTTCCCCCTGGCGGCGCAATAATGGGGATACCACCGCCCTTGCCCCCGGTGGGTCTTCGGGCGGATCTTCCTCTGCTATCGCGGCGCGGATTGTGCCGGGTGCGACGGGGACGGACACCGGCGGATCGATTCGTCAGCCTGCGGCTTTTACCGGAATTTCGGGCATTAAGCCGACCTATGGCCGCTGCTCGCGCTGGGGCGTGGTGGCCTTTGCCTCTTCGCTTGATCAGGCAGGACCCATGGCGCGCGATGTCCGCGACTGCGCGATCTTGCTGGAAAATATGGCGGGCTTTGACGCGAAGGACGCAACCTCGCTCAACCTGCCCGTGCCGAATTGGGAAGCGGGCCTCTCCGCCAGCCTGAAGGGCAAGAAAGTCGGCATTCCAAAGGAATATCGCGTCGATGGCATGCCCGCCGAAATTGAAGCCTTGTGGGAACAGGGCATAAATTGGCTGAAGGATGCGGGCGCCGAGATTGTCGATGTGTCGTTGCCGCACACCAAATATGCGCTGCCCGCTTATTATATCATTGCGCCCGCCGAAGCCTCGTCCAACCTCGCCCGCTATGATGGCGTGCGTTATGGCCTGCGCGACTTGCCAGATGGGGCCAATCTGCAAGACATGTATGCCGCCACCCGCGCGGCAGGCTTTGGCGCAGAGGTGAAGCGCCGCATCCTCATCGGCACCTATGTGCTCTCGGCTGGCTTTTACGATGCTTATTACACACAGGCGCAAAAGGTGCGCACACTCATCGCCCGCGACTTTGACCGGGCTTGGGAAAGCTGCGATCTGCTGCTGACGCCGACCGCACCCAGTGCCGCCTTTGGCCTGGGAGAAAAAAGCGCCGATCCGCTGGCCATGTACCTCAACGACGTCTTCACCGTGCCGACATCTTTGGCGGGCCTGCCCGCTATGTCGGTGCCCGGTGGGCTGGATGCACAGGGCCTGCCTTTGGGCCTTCAGATTATCGGCAAGGCGCTGGATGAACAAAGCGTGCTGAATGCCGGCCTTGCAATAGAAGAACGCGCGGGCTTTGCCGCCCGCCCGGGTAAATGGTGGTAAGATGAGCAGCTATCATATTCAGGGCACCACGGGCGATTGGGAAGTCGTCATCGGGCTGGAAGTCCACGCGCAGGTCGTGTCAAAGTCCAAGCTGTTTTCCGGTGCGGCGGCCAGCTTTGGCGCGGAACCCAATACACAGGTCTCACTGGTGGATGCCGCCATGCCCGGCATGCTGCCCGTGCCCAATGCAGAATGCATTCGTCAGGCGGTGCGCACCGGCCTTGCAATCAACGCCCAGATCAACCGCTGGAGCCGTTTTGACCGTAAGAATTATTTCTATGCGGATTTGCCGCAGGGCTATCAGATTTCGCAGCTTTATCACCCGCTGGTCGGGGAAGGCCATTTGGATATTGAGGCCGATGAAAAGGCCGGCATAGCGAGCGACAAGCGGATCGGCGTTGAGCGCATCCATGTGGAGCAGGATGCCGGCAAGCTGATGCATGATCAGCACCCGACCCGATCCTATGTTGATCTCAACCGATCGGGCGTGGCGCTGATGGAAATTGTGTCGCGACCCGACATGGCCTCCCCCGCCGAAGCCGGGGCCTATCTGCGCAAGCTGCGCGCCATTTTGCGCTATGTCGGGTCCTGCGACGGCAATATGGAAGAAGGATCGATGCGGGCGGACGTCAACGTCTCTGTCCGGCGTCCGGGTGACCCCTTGGGCACGCGCACCGAAACGAAGAACGTCAATTCCGTCCGCTTTGTCATGCAGGCGATTGAGCATGAGGCGAACCGCCAGGTCGATGTGATCGAAAGCGGCGGTAAGATTGTGCAGGAAACGCGGCTCTTCAACCCAGATACGGGCACGACGCGGTCGATGCGATCCAAAGAAGATGCCCATGATTATCGCTATTTCCCCGATCCCGACCTTCTGCCGCTCGAACTGACTGAGGCCTTTGTCGCGGACTGTCTGGCAAGCCTGCCGGAACTGCCCGATGCCAAGCGCACTCGCTATGTCGAAACGCTGGGCATCAGCGCCTATAACGCCGCCGTGCTGACGGCAGAGGTGGAAACCGCCCGCTGGTTTGAAGCCCTGTTGGCCGAAGGCGCAGAGGCAAAGCAGGCGGCCAATTGGGTCATGTCGGAATTGTTCGGCGCGCTCAACCGGCTGGGCGCCTCGATTGAAAATTGCCCGGTCACCCCCGCGCAGGCCGCCGAACTGCTGACGCTCGTCACAGATGGCACGCTGTCGGGCAGTTTGGCCAAGCAAGTCTTTGAAAAGATGCTGGAAACGGGTGACGCCGCGGGCGTCATTGTGGAGCGTGAGGGCCTGAAACAGACCAGCGATACCGGCGCGATCGAAGCCGTCATCGCGGAGATTCTGGAGAAGAACCCGGGCCAGCTGGAGCAATATCGCAGTGGTAAAGAAGCGCTGTTCGGCTTCTTCGTCGGCCAGACGATGAAAGCGATGGCAGGCAAGGCCAATCCGCAGGTGGTGAATGACTTGCTGAAAAAGGCATTGAGCTAAACAGACAAGGTCTTGGCCTGCTTTGTTCAATGCAGACTCGTACAGACCTTCTTTCCATCCCTTGCCCTTCGGCCAAGCCGTGCTATAGCGCCGCCCAATCCGGCCTTTGCGGGCGTGGCGAAACTGGTAGACGCGCCAGATTTAGGTTCTGGTATCGAAAGATGTGGGGGTTCGAGTCCCTTCGCCCGCACCAGCTTCGCTAAGGCCCGGTCTCTTGGGGATATGAGGCCTCGCAGAATTCCTGAAGGATAGAGTGACGAAATGCAGACTGTCGAAACCTTGAACGAAGGCCTTAAGCGCGCCTACACGCTGACCATCGCGGCGAAAGATATTTCAAAGCGTGTCGAGCGGGAAGTGGCGCGACTCGCACCGCAGATCCGCATGCCCGGCTTCCGCCCCGGCAAGGTGCCTGCCAATCTCGTCAAGAAAATGCATGGCGAAGCCATTCAGGGCGATGCGCTGAACGCGTCGGTTCAAGAAGCCGTGCAGGCCTTGATCGCAGACCAGAAGCTGCGCCCGGCCATGTCGCCATCGGTTGAACTGGCCGAAGGCTATACGCATGGCAAGGATGCCGAGTTGGCGGTCGCGCTGGAAATTCTGCCCAATATCGACACGCCCAGCATTGACGGCCTGAAGCTTGAGCGCCTGACGATTGAAGCCAGCGCAGACGCCGTTGATGAGGCGGTTCTGCGCATTGCTCAGCAGCAAAAGGGCTATGACGACGCACCCAAGGGCCACAAGGCTAAGACGGGCGATCTCGTTGTCATGGACTTTGTCGGCAAGGTCGATGGCGTCGTTTTTGATGGCGGCACGGGCGAAGACATGTCGGTTGAAATCGGTTCGGGTCGCCTGATCCCCGGTTTTGAAGATCAGATCATCGGCGTGAAGTCGGGTGATGAAAAGACCATCACCGTCACCTTCCCGGCGGATTACACTGTTGAGACGCTCAAGGGCAAAGAAGCGACCTTTGATCTGGTGATCAAGGATGTGCGCGTACCAGGCGAAGCCAAGGCGGATGACGCCTTTGCCAAGTCTCTGGGCCTTGAAGGCATTGATCAGCTGCGTGAGCTGATGAAGGGCCAGCTGGAGCAGGAATTTAACCAGCTCACCCGCACCCATATGAAGCGCCGCTTGCTCGATCAGCTGGCCGCATCGCATGATTTTGATGTGCCCCCGGGCATGGTCGAAGCCGAGTTTAACCAAATCTGGGCGCAGCTTGAGCATGAAGCCGGGCATGAAGCCGATCCAGAAGCAGCGCGCGCCGACATGGAAAAGGATCGCGACGATTATCGCGCCATCGCCGTACGTCGCGTCCGTCTGGGCCTGTTGCTCTCAGAAATTGGGCAGGCCAATAATGTTCAGATCAGCGCGCAGGAAATGAACCGCCTGATCACGCAGGCCTCGATGCAATATGGCCCGGGTGAGCGCGAACGCTTCATCCAATATGTCCAGCAAGACCCGATGGCCGCCGCACAAATCCGCGCCCCGTTATATGAAGATAAGGTCGTCGACTTCCTCTTCTCTAAGGCGGAAATCACCGACCGCGCTGTGACCCGTGAAGAGTTGGAAGCCGCAATTGAAGCGGATTCGGATGAAGGCCATGTCCATGGCCCGGGCTGTGGCCATGATCATGGCGACGCCAAGCCTGCGAAAAAGCCAGCCGCCAAAAAGGCCGCTGCGCCCAAGACTGAAAAGGCTGAAAAGCCCGCCAAGGCTGAGGCTGCTGCCAAGCCCGCGAAAAAGGCACCGGCCAAGAAAAAGGCCTAATCGCCCTTTTTCACGCGAAGACGAAATTAGGCCCTCCGCACTGCGGGGGGCCTTTTTCGTTGGTCGGGCACGCCTGCAGGGCCCGGCGCGCAAAAACATTTCACTCCTAGACCCCGATGCGCGGAGAAAGCTGCGCTAAAGGTCAGCATATGATTTCAAGGGTTCACAGGCGCACCCGCGCGCTTATAGCGACGATGCGAATCGTTATGTGTGCGATTCCCATGTCTTGGAGGGTTTTTTGGGCGAATCAGGGTTTCCAGCGAATCAGGGTCTTTATGACGCGCGCAACGAACATGATGCGTGCGGTGTCGGCTTTGTGGCCAATATTAAAGGCGTGAAATCGCACGAAACCGTGAAACGCGGCCTCGAGATCCTTGTGAATATTGACCATCGCGGTGCCGTGGGCGCTGATCCACTCTTGGGCGATGGCGCGGGCATTTTGATCCAGATTCCAGACACCCTGTTCCGCGAATGGGCGAAAGGCGCGGGCGTCACCCTGCCTCAGCCCGGCGATTATGCCGTTGCCATGTGCTTCCTGCCGCAGGATGACCGGGCCCGGGACTTTGGCGTCAAAAACTTCGAAAGCTTCTGCATCAAGGAAGGCCAGCATGTCATTGGCTGGCGCGATGTGCCGACCAATCCTGCCGGGCTTGGCAAGGCTGTGATTGAGCAGATGCCCGTCATTCGTCAGCTCATCATTGGGCGTGGTGATAATTGTGCAGATCAGGATGCGTTTGAACGTAAGCTGCTCGCCATTCGCAAGCAGGCGCAAAACCCGCTTGTCGCGCTCGCTGAAAAGCATAATCTGCCCGATCTGCCCCGCTTCTACATGCCATCGCTGTCGACCCGTACGATTGTGTATAAGGGCCTGCTGCTCGCCGATCAGGTTGGTAGCTTCTACAAGGATTTGCAGAACCCAATCGTCACCTCGGCGCTCGCGCTCGTCCACCAGCGGTTCTCGACCAACACCTTCCCCAGCTGGAAGCTGGCACACCCCTATCGCTTCATCGCGCATAATGGGGAAATCAACACGGTTCGCGGCAATGTGAACTGGATGAATGCGCGCCGCCGCACGATGGAATCAGACCTGTTGGGCGCTGACCTCGACAAAATGTGGCCGCTCATCCCGCATGGCCAGTCCGACACGGCATGCCTCGACAATGCGCTCGAGCTGCTGCTGGCAGGCGGTTATTCGCTGGCGCACGCCGTCATGATGCTGGTGCCCGAAGCTTGGGCTGGCAACCCCATGATGGATGCCAAGCGCCGTGCATTTTACGAATATCACGCCGCCCTGATGGAACCATGGGACGGCCCCGCAGCCATCGCCTTTACCGATGGGCGGCAAATTGGCGCGACGCTCGACCGCAATGGCCTGCGCCCTGCGCGCTTCCTTGTGACCGATGATGATCATGTCATCATGGCCTCTGAATCGGGCGTTCTTCCGGTGAAGGAAGATAACATCGTCCGCAAATGGCGCCTCCAGCCCGGCAAGATGCTGCTGATCGATCTGGAAGAAGGCCGCATCATTGAGGATGAGGAAATCAAGGCGCAACTGGCCGCTTCTCAGCCCTATGATGAATGGCTGGATGCGGCCCAACATAAACTGAAGGACCTTAACGAAGTCGAGGTCTCGGAAGCTGTTCTTGCCAATGATCCGTCCGTCTTGCTGGATCGTCAGCAGGCCTTTGGCTTTACGCAGGAAGATACGTCGAGATTTTTGGAGCCCATGGCCCGCAATGGGGAAGACCCCATTGGGTCTATGGGAACCGACACGCCCATTGCCGTTCTCTCGTCCAAGCCGCGTCTGCTCTATGATTATTTCAAGCAGAACTTCGCGCAAGTCACCAACCCGCCCATCGATCCGATCCGCGAAGAATTGGTGATGAGCCTTGTGTCGATGATCGGCCCACGCCCCAATCTTTTGGGCCGTGTGGCGGGCACGCACAAGCGGCTTGAGGTGGAAGAGCCCGTCCTGACCAATGCGGATCTCGCCAAGATCCGGTCGGTAGAAGAAGCGCTGGACGGGGCGTTCCGCACCGAAACCATCGACATGACCTGGGATGCCAAATCGGGCGTCGCTGGGCTGGAACTGGCGATTAAGGAAATGAGCTGGGCCGCAACCGAAGCGGTGCTGGCCGATAAGAACATCCTGATCCTATCCGACCGCGCCGAAGGGCCAGATCGCATTGCCATGCCGTCGCTGCTGGCAACGGCGGCTGTCCATCATCACCTTGTCCGGCAAGGTCTGCGGATGCAGACCGGTCTGGTGGTTGAAACGGGCGAAGCGCGCGAAGTGCATCATTTCTGCGTGCTTGCAGGCTATGGCGCCGAAGCGGTAAACCCCTATCTCGCCTTTGAAACGCTGGAAGATATTCGCGTTCGTCAGGGGATCGACCTCACGACCGAGCAGGTTCAGAAAAACTATATCAAGGCCGTCGGCAAAGGCATTTTGAAGGTCATGTCCAAAATGGGCATTTCGACCTACCAATCCTATTGCGGGGCGCAAATCTTTGACGCGGTTGGACTGTCCTCCAGCTTTATTCAGGCCTATTTCACGGGCACGGCCACCACGATTGAAGGTGTGGGCCTGACCGAAATTGCGGAAGAAACCGTCCGCCGTCATGCGTCTGCCTATAGCGACAATCCTATTTATCGGAACATGCTCGATGTGGGCGGCATTTATGGCTATCGCGTGCGGGGTGAAGACCATGCTTGGACGCCCGCCAATGTCGCCAATTTGCAGCATGCGGTGCGCGGCAATAGCAAAGATCGCTATGAGGATTTTGCCCGGTCGATCAATGAGCAGAGCGAACGCCTGCTGACGATCCGGGGGCTTCTCACCCTCAAAACGGCAGATACCCCACTCGACCTCAGCGAAGTTGAACCCGCCAGCGAGATTGTGAAGCGTTTTGCAACTGGGGCTATGAGCTTTGGCTCGATCAGCCGCGAAGCGCACACGACGCTTGCCATTGCGATGAACCGGATTGGTGGCAAGTCCAATACGGGTGAAGGCGGCGAAGAGACAGATCGGTTCACGCCGCTCGCCAATGGCGATTCCATGCGCTCCGCAATTAAGCAGGTTGCCTCTGGCCGCTTTGGTGTCACCACTGAATATCTGGTCAATGCCGACGATATTCAGATCAAGATGGCACAGGGTGCAAAGCCTGGTGAGGGCGGCCAGCTGCCCGGGGATAAGGTCGATCAAAATATCGCCCGCGTCCGCCATTCAACGCCGGGTGTCGGCCTGATTTCACCGCCGCCGCACCATGACATTTATTCGATTGAGGATCTGGCCCAGCTGATCCACGATTTGAAGAATGTGAATACGGGTGCGCGCATTTCCGTAAAGCTCGTGTCCGAAGTGGGCGTTGGCACGGTTGCCGCAGGCGTTGCCAAGGCGCGTGCCGACCATGTGACCATCGCCGGCTATGAAGGCGGCACAGGCGCCTCCCCGCTGACCTCGCTCACCCACGCAGGCTCCCCGTGGGAGATTGGCCTTGCCGAAACCCAGCAGACCTTGCTGCTCAATGGCCTGCGCTCACGCATTGCGGTGCAGGTGGATGGCGGGCTGCGCACGGGCCGCGATGTCGCCATTGGCGCGCTTTTGGGTGCAGATGAATTTGGCTTTGCAACTGCGCCGTTGATCGCGGCAGGCTGTATCATGATGCGCAAATGCCATCTCAACACCTGCCCGGTGGGTGTGGCGACGCAAGACCCGGTTCTGCGTGCGCGGTTCACGGGTCAGCCGGAACATGTGATCAATTACTTCTTCTTCGTGGCGGAAGAGCTGCGTCAGATCATGGCGGAGATGGGCTTCCGTACGCTTGAAGACATGGTGGGTCGTGTTGACCGGCTTGATATGAATAAGGCTATTGACCATTGGAAGGCGCATGGCGTTGATCTCTCGCGCCTGCTGCACAAGGTTGATCTGCCAGAAGGCGCGCCGTTGCGCTGGGTGGAAACACAGAACCATGGCCTTGAAAAGGCTCTGGATCGTGATCTGATCGCCGCGGCTGCCCCCGCCCTTGAAAAGGGAGAGGTGGTCCGCATTGAGCGGGAGATTAAGAACGTCAACCGCACGGCGGGCGCGATGCTCTCGGGCGAAGTCGCCCGGCGTTACGGTCATGACGGCTTGCCATCCAACACCATCCAAATCGCTTTTACCGGCGTTGCCGGACAAAGCTTTGGGGCCTTCTTGGCGCATGGCGTGACGCTTGAACTCACAGGCGATGCTAATGACTATGTCGGCAAGGGCCTGTCGGGCGGACGCATCATCGTGCGCCAACCTGCCTATGTGACGCGCGAACCGACCGAGAATATCATTGTCGGCAACACCGTGCTCTATGGCGCGATTGCGGGAGAAGCCTATTTCAACGGCGTGGCCGGCGAACGTTTTGCCGTGCGCAATTCTGGCGCGCTTTGCGTGGTCGAAGGCACCGGCGATCATGGCTGCGAATATATGACGGGCGGTGTCGTTGTCGTGCTGGGTAAGACCGGACGCAACTTTGCCGCTGGCATGTCGGGTGGTGTCGCCTATGTCTATGATGAGGACGGCCGCTTCCGCGAACGCTGCAACCTGGCGATGGTCGATGTGGAGGCCATATCGGCCGATGGCCCAGAGGCTGACAATTCAACTGGCACGCCACAGCAACGCGGGCTGAATGTACATGACTTTGGCATGGGCGATATGCTCTACCATTCGCAGGATCGCTTGCGCGTCCTTCTCGAGCGGCACCACCTCTTCACCGGCAGCAAGCGCGCGCGCGCGCTGCTCGATGATTGGGACACGACGCTCAAGCACTTCGTGAAAGTCATGCCGAAGGATTATCGGCGTGCCCTTCAGCAGATTGAGGCGGAACGCCTTGCCTCTGCAAACGTCGCTGCTGAATAATTTGTTATTGGAGACTGACCGTGGGCAAGACCACAGGCTTCCTCGAAATTGACCGCTCTGACCGGACATATGCCGACCCTAAGGAACGGCTGACGCATTATCGTGAGTTCGTCATTCCCATGTCGGAAGAGAAGATCCGCGGGCAGGCGGCGCGTTGTATGAATTGTGGCATTCCTTATTGCCATAATGGCTGCCCGGTGAACAACATCATCCCGGACTGGAACAATCTGGTCTATGAGAATGACTGGCGCAATGCGCTGGAAGTGCTGCATTCCACCAATAACTTCCCAGAGTTTACGGGCCGCATCTGCCCGGCGCCATGCGAAGCCAGCTGCACGCTCAACATTGATGACGCGCCCGTCACGATCAAATCGATCGAATGCCAGATTATCGATCGCGGATGGGCCGAAGGCTGGGTCACGCCGCTGGTCCCTTCGCGCAAAACGGGTAAATCTGTCGCGGTCATCGGCTCTGGTCCCGCAGGCCTTGCTTGCGCGCAGCAGCTGGCACGCGCGGGCCATAGCGTTACCGTGTTTGAGAAGAATGATCGGGTGGGCGGATTGCTCCGCTACGGCATTCCCGACTTTAAGATGGAAAAGCAGCTGATCAACCGCCGCCTTCTTCAAATGGAAGCGGAAGGTGTTCAGTTCCGCACCTCGATGGAAGTCGGCGTTCAGGTGTCGTTCGAAAGTCTCGAAGAAAATTATGATGCCGTCGTCATGGCGGGCGGTTCGGAAGAAGCGCGTCGTCTGGATATTCCGGGTGCGGAAATGGCGGGCGTCCGCCCAGCCATGGAGTTCCTGACCCAGCAGAATAAGCGCAATGCCGGCGATGATGAATTGCGCGCTGCCCCGCGCGGCACACTGAGCGCGACGGGCAAGCATGTCATCGTCATTGGCGGCGGCGATACGGGGTCTGACTGTGTTGGCACCTCCAACCGTCAGGGCGCGGCTTCAGTCACCCAGATTGAGATCATGCCCAAGCCCCCTGAAAAGGAAAATAAGACGCTCAACTGGCCCGATTGGCCCATGAAGCTGCGCACCTCTTCCAGCCATGAAGAAGGCTGTGATCGGGATTGGGCCGTTCTAACCAAGCGGGTTGTCGGATCAAATGGTGTCGTCGAAGGGCTGGAATGCAATCGCATTGAGTGGATTGACGGCAAGATGGCCGAAATTCCCGGCAGTGAGTTTACGCTAAAGGCAGATCTGATCCTGCTGGCCATGGGCTTTGTCGGCCCAGCTAAGGCTGGGCTGGTGGAGCAGGCGGAAGTCGAACTCGACGGCCGTGGCAATGTGCTGGCCGATACCAATGCCTATGCGACGAGCCGCGACCATGTGTTCACCTGCGGCGATATGCGGCGCGGGCAGAGCCTTGTGGTCTGGGCGATCCGCGAGGGCCGCCAATGCGCCCGCGCGGTTGACCTGCACCTCATGGGGGTAAGCGAACTGCCGCGCTAATCACAGCTGACACACATAAAAAAGGGAGCGGTCGTAACGTTGCGACCGCCCCCTTTTTTAGTTTCGTCCTATCGGCTCTTGATAAAGGCCCGAATGTCGCGCGAAAGCTTCGCCCTGTCTTCATCGCGCACATACATCATGTGGCCTGAGTCATAATATTGGAACTCTATCCGCTCTTTTGGGAAGTCGGCACGTGTCAGCGCGTATTCGGCTGCGAAAAAGGGCGTGGCAAAATCATAATAGCCTTGGCCGACAAAGATTTTGAGACCGGAGTTCTCGCGCAGCGCGCGTGAGATATAGGGAGCGACATTCATATAGGTGTCGCTGTCGCGCCCTTCATTCAGGCGCCAGTCCCACTTCCCAACGCCGCCAATGGTCACATAGCTGCGGTCCGTCTTATAGCCGAGAGCTCCCCGTGCATGCGCGTTGATCGCGGCCGTATAGCCGCCATCAATGCCATAAAAACTTGGGTCATTATCCGGCTCTGATCCGGCAGAATCTGAATCCTTACCCGTATAACGGGAATCGAGACGGCCGACGGTGAGGCCCCGATCGCGCAGCAGCTCCTTGTAAAAGCGGGCGGGTGTGACACGCAGGTCAGCGCGGTCGAGAAAGGCCTCGCTCAGGCCGGTGAAGCGCGCAAGATCGCGGCGAATGCTGGCCCGCTCATCGGCAGGCAACGCATTGCCTTTTAGCAAAGCGGCCAGATAAGGCCCCGCGGCCCAAGCGCGGGCTTCCGCTGAGATGCCAGCCGCCCCCCCTGTATGTGAGAGCTTGCCATGATAGAGCGCGGTCGCCGCCATGGAGGGGATGTTGAGCGCATAGCCAATTTCATTGCCCTGCGTGTCGGCCCCAGCGCCGAAATCCAGCACCGTTGAAATCAAGATAACGCCGTTTAAGGAGACGTCATTATACTGACCTTCTAACTGGTTGAGTACCGCTGCCGAGCGGGTGGTGCCATAGCTTTCCCCGCCCAAAAACTTCGGCGCATTCCAGCGTCCATGTTCATTGAGCCACAGGCGGATGAATTGCGCGATGGATTTGGCATCCTGCGTCACGCCCCAAAAATCCTGCGGATCAACGCCCGGCATTGCATAGGAAAAGCCGGTGCCGACGGGATCAATGAAAACAATATCGGTCGTATCCAACAGGCTGTCGGGATTGGCGACCATGGGATAGGGCGGCGCACCATCATCACGCGCATCCGACGGAATGGCAACACGCACCGGGCCGAATGCACCCATATGCAGCCAGACCGAGCCAGAGCCGGGGCCACCATTGACCACATGACGCCAAGCGCAGTGCCCTTGTACTTGATCTTGATGTCGGCCGTGACGAGATACGTCAGCAGTTCACGGGAATCCCAAATCGCGCGCAATCGCTGGCGCATGGAGAGGTGGGCACTAACGACGCGAACCGGGCGCTGCTCGACGGGTCGACGCGCTAGCGGATTGAGCTCAGAGCTCAATTTCCTCCGGCGGCCGAAGAACGCTCGATTACGGCATCGATGAATCCATATTCGAGAGACTCTT
>RFSU01000350.1 GCA_009923795.1 Sphingomonadaceae bacterium | reverse complement strand
GGTTTCACATGGGAGCATGATGCGCACCTGTTCTTCAAGCGGGCCCGCGCCATCCAGTCTATGCTGGGCCACGGCAATTGGCACCGCGAACAGGTGGCCACGATGATTTTGGGAGAAGCGGCATGAAGCTAGGGTTTTCCGCCGCCGATGAGGATTTCCGTCGCGAATGTGCTGACTGGCTGAATGGCCAGATGGCGGGCGAGTTCAAGGACATCAAAGGCATCTCGACGCTCACCGAAAAGGCAGAGCGACGCAAGGAATGGGAGCAACAGCTCGCAGCCCATAAATGGAGCTGCATCGGCTGGCCCGAAGCTTGGGGCGGTCGCAATGCGACACTTGCTCAACAGGTGATCTTTGCTGAGGAATATGCGCGCGCGGGCGTTCCCGGGCGGGTCAATCATATTGGTGTCGAACTTGCTGGGCCAACGTTGCTTGCCTTTGGCACAGAGGATCAGAAGAAGCGCTTTTTGCCCGGTATTGCTGCTGGACAGACGATCTTTTGCCAAGGCTTTTCAGAGCCGGGCGCCGGGTCTGACCTCGCCAGCGTGCGCACAAAGGCGCGCCTGGAAGGCAATGAATGGGTCGTCAACGGCCAGAAAATCTGGACCAGCCTCGCGCACATCTCAGACTGGATTTTCGTCGTTTCGCGCAGCGAAGAGGGATCAAAGGGCCCCAAAGGCCTCACTTTCCTAATGATGGAAATTGATCAGCCTGGGATCGATATTCGCCCCATCAAGCAGATCAATGGCGATGCGGAATTCAACGAAACGTTCTTCACCGATGCGAAGTGCCCCGCCGACAGCCTGATCGGCGCGGTGGGCGAAGGGTGGAAGATTGCGATGGGCCTGCTCGCCTTTGAACGCGGCGTGTCCACGCTGGGCCAGCAGATGGGCTTCCGCAATGAGCTGGACGGCGTCATCGAGGCCGCCAAGGCGAACGGTGCGGCGAACAATCCGCTCATCCGTCAGCGGCTCGCGAAGGCGGAGATTGGCCTGCAGCTGATGCGCTACGGGGCGCTTCGGATGCTCTCAAACACCGACCATTCCAAG
>RFSU01000349.1 GCA_009923795.1 Sphingomonadaceae bacterium | reverse complement strand
CGCCCGCTCCTCGCCCGCTCGCTTGCCCGCCCGCTCCTCGCCCGCTCCTCGCTCTTCACTGTTGTTCTCTACCGATTGGTGGGACTCATATTATTTCAAGTCACAAGAATTAAAAAACTGTTTACGTCTCGTGCGCATCTCGCGTGCCGTTACTGTTTGCAGCTCTTATGCGAGCTGCGTTGCTCTTTTTTGGTCTCTCTCGACAGCTTCTTGCGCTGGATGCTTTGATTTGAGTGGTGCGTAAATAAGGCGTATTTGGGCGCATCGAGGCTTATTTAGGGGTCGCGGCGGCGCGTAGTGCCGGGTGTTCCGCTGTTTGCGCCCTTTCCCGTGTCCTCCCATGATTTGTTGGCTTCTCGCTCGCTCCTCGCTCGCTCCTCGCCCGCTCCTCGCTCCTCTCCGTTGTTCTCTACTGATTGGCGGGACTCATATTTTTTCAAGTCACAAACATTAAATAACTTTTTACGTCTCGTGCGCTTCTCGCTTGCCGTTACTGGTTGCAGCTCTTTTTGGTCTCTCTCGACAGCTTCTTCTTTTAATTTGAGTGGTACATAAATAAGGCTTATTTGCAAGCAGCGAGGCTTATTTAGGGGTCGCGGCGGCACGCAGTGCCGGGTGTTCCGCGGTTTACAAACTCACTGGTGGCCTTGCCCCCGTGCTGCCCTCCTGCGTCGTCGCCTCCCTCCGGCTCCTCGCCCTGACATCGCTCGGTTGTCCCCCCCTTCCGCGGCCCGCCTCACATAGTACTGAGTCGTTTCGCGGCTCCAGCTCCTCTGTTATTGTTCGCCTGCCGCCGCTGCCTTCTTCTTGCCGTTTGCCTCCCTGCCGCCGCGATTACCTGTTATGGTTTTGCCTTTGTCTTTCTTTGCTTTGGTTCCTAGGCGCTCGCGACAAATGCCAATACTATTGATCCCACGTCGCCTTGTAGTGCTGATGATATGAATGTCACGCTAGGGCTCACATAGGATGACCCTCCTGCTCCTGTTCCAGTTCCAGTAGGTATAGTATTTTCAGATCCTCCCCCTCCTCCATAATATCCTCCTCCCCCT
>RFSU01000348.1 GCA_009923795.1 Sphingomonadaceae bacterium | reverse complement strand
GCCAATAGCTTTCCCGCCCGCCAAGCCCGGGGACAGGCTGGGTATCGTACATCCAGTTGATCTGACGATCAAAGAACGTCCGGCCATAACCAATGGGCAATTGAATCCACACGATCTGATCCGACCCGCCCGCCTCCAGCAGAAGGACACGCGTCTTCCCATCCGCTGACAGCCGATTGGCCAAGACGCAGCCTGCCGTGCCTGCGCCGACAATCACATAATCATAGTCTTCGGTCATTGAACGGGGTGCTGGGTCATTTCGAGATGGAGCATCGTGCCGGTATAGGGGTTCGCCCGTGCAACCTCCTCATTCAGCTCCACGCCCAGACCCGGCGCTGTTGGCGGAATGACATGCCCCTCTTCAAACTGAATGGGGGTCTTCAAAATCTCGCTATGGAACCCGCCCCAGCTTTCAATGCTCTCCAAGATCAGGAAATTGGGGGAACAGGTTGCAATCTGGATGTTGGCCGCGCCAACAATAGGGCCGCAATAAAGGTGCGGCGCAATTTGCGCGTGATACACCTCTGCCATGCCGGCGATTTTCTTGGCCTCTAATAGGCCACCGACACGCCCCAAATTCATCTGAAGGATGGCCGCTGCCCCTGCGTTGAGCAGTCGGGCGAAATCATATTTGGTGGTCAAACGCTCGCCCGTTGCCACGGGGATGCTGGTTGCCCGAGCGACCTTGGCCATTTCCTCCGGCGCATCTGGGGGCACAGGTTCTTCCAGCCAAAGCGGATCATAAGGCTCTAACCGCTTGGCAAGGCGGATCGCGCCTGCCGCCGTCATCTGGCCATGCGTGCCGAACAAGAGATCAGCCTTGGTTCCAACCGCCTCCCGCAGCTGGCGCGCAAAGCGTTCACACAGGTCGAGTGCCTCGAGCGACAATTGCCGCCCATCGAACGCTGTATACGGCCCCGCGGGGTCAAATTTCAGCGCGGTAAAGCCTTGGGAGAGATATTCTGCCGCGCGCTCCGCTGCCAGATCGGGATCGTGATAGACGTCGCTCTGATCGCCCGGGCGCGGATAGATATAGGTATAGGCGCGCA
>RFSU01000347.1 GCA_009923795.1 Sphingomonadaceae bacterium | reverse complement strand
GTCGAGAAGTTCAAGGGCGGCGTTCACCGCGTCGCGCGCCGCGCCGCTGGTTGCAGGCGACAGGCTGTCGCGGTCTTCCCAAAGGGCTTCAATCGTCGTTTCAAGCGCGTCGGTCATGCTTCTTCCTACTGATAAAGGGCCTCAAGCCAGGCCGTGATGTCGTGTGTTTCATGGTCAATGAAGGAAGGGCAGGGGTCGGCCCCGGCCTGTTCCGATCCATTATTCACCCAAAGGGTCGTCATGCCAATATCTTTGGCGGGCTTTAAATTGCGCGCCATGTCTTCGGCAAAGAGCGATGTCGTGGCCGTCAGGCCCCAAGCTTTGCACAGCCCCTCATAAGCCGACGGATCAGGTTTTGGCTGGTAGTCCATGGCGTGAATATCGTGCAGCGCCTCAAAACAACCGCCAAGGCCAAGCGCGCCTAGAACGCGCTCCGCATAGGGAACATCACCATTGGTGAAGATAATCTTACGCCCCGGCAGATTGGAAATGGCGGTGCGCAGCGCCGGATTTTCCGACACGCGATCCATCTCAATATCGTGCACAAAATCAAGAAAGTGATGCGGGTCTGTGCCGTGTTGGGACATTAAGCCAGACAATGTGGTGCCATGCTCCCAAAAATACTGCTTCTGGATCTTATGCGCCGCTTCTGCATCAACATTGAACATCTGCCGCAGATACAGGTTCATCCGTTGGTCGATCAGCGCAAAAAGGTCGCAAGATGCGGGATAGAGCGTGTTGTCGAGATCAAAGATCCATGTGTCGATATGGTGAAGCGAAGGCAGCATAGGAAGGCCCCTTATCACAGAGCCATGAAACATAAAGAACCTGTTCGACGTGCCGCGACTTTACAGGGTGGCATCCCGCGCTCGTGTTGTTAATCTTTGGTTATGGATAGGCCGTTAAGGCTTGTTTGGACAAAATGTGGGTGGATATGCAAGGACGCAGCCTTTTCTTATTCGGGTCATTGGTCGCACTGTCGACGATGCTCGCTGCCTGTGGAGGTGGTTCGTCCGGTGTCGCGACAATCCCACCTGCGCCTGTTGCGCCG
>RFSU01000346.1 GCA_009923795.1 Sphingomonadaceae bacterium | reverse complement strand
TGTCCGAAGGCGGGATTGGCGTTTCCACCACCAGTCAGGAACAGGTGATGAAGCCCGGCTGCGTCGGCAAACTGCCCGACCATATGGAATTGCGCGACGAAGCGGGGAACAAGATTATCGAGCCCGGCGTTGTCGGCGAAATTTACGGCATCCAGAAAAACCCCCGCCGTTACTGGCGCGATGAGGAAGCCACCGCCGCCACGTTCAACGGCGGCTGGACGCGCACCGGCGACCTTGGTTTCATCGATGAAGATGGTGATCTGATTCTGACGGGCCGTTCAAAGGAGCTGATCATCCGCGGCGGCTACAACATCACGCCGCTCGAAATCGAAACCGTTCTCCACCAGCACCCCGCAGTGCAAAGCGCTGCTGTCGTCGGCATCGATCATGAGGTGCTCGGCGAGGATGTCGCCGCCGCCGTCACCCTTCGTCCCAGCACTTCGGCAACTCCTGCTGATATCATAGCCTACGCACGCGAACATCTGGCCGATAACAAGGTGCCAAGAACGGTGCTGGTGCTGGGCGAACTGCCACTCAATCCCAATGGCAAGGTGCTCAAGAAGGATTTGAAGCCGGTTCTGGAAGCAGCGGCACGGGCGGCGAGAGAAAAGAAGGCGGCGTAGAACTACCCCTTCAGCTGATCAAAGGGCACATCCTTGTCCATCCGGATTTCCCCCGGCATGCCCAGCATGCGTTCGGAGATTTGGTTTTTGAGCACCTCATCCGCGCCGCCCGCGATCCGCATCACGGTGGACCAGATATAGTCATAATGGATTGAGCGCGTCTGCGCGTCGCCTTCTGAGGGCGCAACTGCATCCATGCCGCGCAGCTCCATGGCGAGGGCGCTCGTCTTTTGGAGGCGGCTGGCGTAGGACATTTTGATCATGCCGGCGAGCGCGCCGGGGTTTTCGCCGCGACTGACCATGGTGCGCAGCCGGGCCTCCAGATATTTGGCCCCCTGTTCCTCCGCCAGCGCCTGAGCCAACGCAAGCCGCGTGCTACCGCTGTCCAGAGCTGTGCCGCCGTTCGGGCCGGGCGTTGCGGCGGCATAGTCGATCA
>RFSU01000345.1 GCA_009923795.1 Sphingomonadaceae bacterium | reverse complement strand
AAGTGATTGGCGCTAATCTGGTGGGTTCTACCTATAATCAGAAATGGGTCATTGTTGATCTGGCCGCCACCAAAGAGCGCATGCGCCAGACGCGTGTGATGTGTGATCCCAAGCGTCCCTTCATCACGCTGCCGGGACCGGGTGGTATTCGCCGCTATGAATTCATGCTGCATGAAGGCGAGGACGAAGAGCGTGCAGCCTCGCCCGAATTCGTGTGCGAGCTTTTGGCGGCTGCGGGGCCCGATGCGGATTCTCCTGTTGTGCGTCGTCAGGTTTATACATTCCATGCGCGCAAGGCGGATCGCTGGAATTCAAAGCGCATTTATCTCGCAGGCGATGCCGCGCATTTGTCGCCGCCCTTTGCAGGCCAAGGCATGAACTCAGGCCTGCGCGATGCGCATAATCTGGCTTGGAAGCTGGCCGCCGTTGTCAAAGGCCAGATCGGTGCTGGTGTGCTTGCCTCTTATCAGCGCGAGCGTGAGCCCCATGCTTGGGCGTTGATCGAGCTTGCGATGAATATGGGCCGCATCATGATGCCGACATCCGAGCGTCAAGCTTGGCTGGTGCAAAGTGCCTTCCGCTTGGCGAGCCTTGTGCCGCCGGTGCATGCCTATTTTGCGCAGATGAAATATAAGCCGAAGCCGTTTTATTCGGATGGTTTCATTGCCGATGATGGTGGCTTGAAATTGTCAGGCCGCATGTTGCCGCAAGCAACGCTTGAAACACATGATCGCACGCGTCTGCGTTTCGATGATGTCGCGGGCTCGGGTTTTGCAATTGTGGCGATTGGTCCAGAGGCACAAGCTTTGGTGGCAAGCGTTGATGTGTCAGCGCTGGGGCTGGGCGCGGTGCCGCGTATCGCGGTCGTGCCGCAGAAGATCAATCTTGATCCTGGCATGCATGAGGGGATTGTTGAGGGACGCGACCTCGACAATCATTTCGGCGATATCGCCACGCGTGCCAAAAATATGCTGATCTTGCTGCGCCCTGACCGCTATGTGGCGCTCGCTATGAAAGTCGAACAGGCACAGACGCCCGGCACTTTCATCGAATTGGCGCGTGGCCTGATTGGTTTGATGA
>RFSU01000344.1 GCA_009923795.1 Sphingomonadaceae bacterium | reverse complement strand
GCTTGGCCAGTTTGGCCAATACGGCCGCGTCGAGTTGGGCCGGACCAATATCGGGCACGATGGCGCTGAGGTCGCGCAGCTTGCCGCCCGCGTCAATCAGGCCGGGTTTTTCCTTGCCGGGGTTGCCATAACGTACCAGTTTCATGTGTCGCCTTTCAGCAAAATAAGAGGGTTTTTATTGTCAGTAGGTGGATCTGCCACCCGAGAGATCAAACACCGCGCCAGTCGAAAACGAGCAGTCCTCGGTGCACAGCCAGCTTACCATGGCTGCCACTTCCTCTGGCGTGCCAAATCGCCCCATCGGGATCTTGGACAACATGAAGGCGATGTGCTCGGGCGTCATCTGGTCGAATATGGCAGTCTTGACCGCCGCTGGGGTGACGCAGTTGACGCGGATGCCCGCCTGCGCCCAGCGCAGCGCGCCGTGACGGGTCAGGCCAACGACGCCGTGCTTTGAGGCCGTATAGCCCGGCTGCGCGCCATTGCCGACAAGGCCGTTGATCGACGCTGTATTGACGATGGCGCCCTTGCCTTGCGCCATCATGACTTCGGCTTCTTCGCGCATACACATCATCACGCCCGTCAGGTTGATGCCCATGCTGCGCGCCCAGACGTCATCGTCATATTCATTGGCACCAAGGTTGTTGATGCCCGCATTGTTGAGCGCAAAGTCGAGACGTCCATATTCAGAGACAGCCCGCGCAACGAGGGCTTTGACATCTGCGCCGTTGGAAACGTCGCAGCGCTGGAACACAGCATTGCCGCCAGCCGCGGAGATTAGCGCGACTGTTTCGGCGGCGCCGTCCACGTTCACGTCTGACACGACGACCGATGCCCCAGATGCCGCAAAGGCCAAGGCGCTGGCCCGCCCGATGCCTCCGCTTGCGCCGGTCACGAGCGCGACGTTCCCCTCAAAACCGTAATTCATCAGACATCCTTCCTTGCTTTGCGTAATCTGACGCATAAGATGTAACGCAAATCATGGTCAATCACTGATTGGCGCGAGAGGATTCGAATGAGCGACCCCCTTTTCACTCCTATTACCCTTGGCGCGCTCAAGCTGTCCAACCGCATCGCCAT
>RFSU01000343.1 GCA_009923795.1 Sphingomonadaceae bacterium | reverse complement strand
GGCAGGGACCAGGGATTCTTGGGGCCATTGCCGCCTGATCCGCCCCCACCAGAGCCACCGCCGCCGCGATTACCCCAAGGTCCGCCTGTTTCCGTCATCAGCGCGATCGCGCGCGCTCTCCAGCCTGTCATTTTGCTCATAAAAACACATATAGGATGATGATTGCGCGAAAAACAGTGGCATAGATCGATTCTCCGCCTAAATCGCACCCATGTCTGATCTTGAACACATGAAGGCGTGTCTCGACGCCATTTCCGATCCCGCCGGAAAGGGCGGCCTCCTAAGTTCTGGCCGCGCCTCGGCCCCGCGCTTGGCCGATGGTCGTGCGGGCCTGATTCTCGATGTGACCGGATTGTCGCTTGCCGCTCGAGACGCGCTGAATGCCGAAGTTGAGGCACAGCTCAAAGCGCTGCCCGGTGTCACCGAGGTGCGCATTGCCATGACCAGCGAAAAGCCCGTGCGCCGCATGATTGCGGTGGCCAGCGGCAAAGGCGGCGTTGGCAAGTCGACCGTGTCCACCAATTTGGCTGTCGCGCTTAAACGCTCAGGGTTTACAACCGGGCTTGTCGATGGCGATATTTATGGCCCGTCCCAACCCGTGTTGACGGCAAGCGAGGGGCAGAAACCCCAAGCCGAAGGACAAAAGCTGATCCCAGTGAACACCGGCATTGGCATTCCCTTGCTGTCTATGGGGCATCTGGTTCAGCCGGGGCAGGCCATTGCTTGGCGTGGCCCGATGGCTGGAAACGCGCTTGGCCAGTTGATCGATGCCGAATGGGGTGATGTCGATTTGTTGGTGGCCGATTTGCCACCCGGTACGGGCGATGTGCAATTGTCGATGGTGCAAAAGCACAAGCCTGTGGGTGCGGTGATTGTCTCAACGCCGCAAGATTTGGCGCTGATCGATGCCACGCGCGCGATGGATTTCTTCCGGTCGGCCGATGTGCCGATCATCGGCCTGATTGAGAATATGGCGGGCTATGTCTGCCCCCATTGTGGAGAGGTGTCTGATCCCTTTGGATCGGGCGGGGCGGAAGCCGCAGCACGCACTTTGGGCGTGCCGTTTTTGGGTCGTATCCCCTTGACC
>RFSU01000342.1 GCA_009923795.1 Sphingomonadaceae bacterium | reverse complement strand
CTTGAGATTCAAAAAGAGATGCTGAACCATCAGCGGGCCGCTCTTGCTGCTCATGATCACGCTGCCCGTTGGAATATCGGGCCGGGCCATGAGTTCATAAGTGCCCGCGCGGAGAATTTGGCGCAATGGGCGGTCCAGCCGATCAATCGCCCAGCCTTCGGCGAGATTGGCGGTGATCATCGCATCCACTTCTGCCCGGCGCGCATCAACGCCCATCACCACATCGTTAAAGAAATCGACTTCAGCCTCGGCATAGGTCGCATCTTCAATGGTCGCGCCCAGCCGGTGCTGGTGAAATTCATAGAGCAAAGGGGCAAGGGCCGTGCCCTCCATTTCCTGCTGATACAGCGCCTGCACGGCGGCAAGGCGGGCGGCGGAACGGGCACGGCTCATGGATGCAATCTTTCTTCAACAGAACGGGCATGGGCAGGAAGCCCCTCAGCCCGGGCAAGGGCCACAGCCGCCGGGCCGATGGCGCGGATCGCCTCCGCCGTGCATCCCAGAAAACTGGTGCGCTTCATAAAATCAAGCACCGACAGGCCAGAGGAAAAGCGCGCCCGACGGCCCGTCGGCAGAACATGGTTTGGCCCGCCGACATAATCGCCCACGGCCTCTGGCGTGTGCCGACCAAGGAAAATGGATCCCGCATGGCGCACGGCCTGAAACACCGGCTCGGGGTCTTCCACCGCAAGCTCCAGATGTTCCGGCGCCAGCGCATCGATCAGCGGGACGGAATCGATAATCTGCGACACAAGGATGATCGCGCCATTGGCATCCCAACTGGCACGCGCTGTCGCTTCGGTGGACAGAGATTTTAACTGCGTGTCGACTTCGGCTGCCACGCGGTCGGCAAAATCGGCATCATCGGTGATCAGGATCGATTGGCTGGTCGGATCATGTTCGGCTTGGCTCAACAGATCGGCGGCGATCCAGGCTGGAGTGTTCGCGCCATCGGCGACGACCAGAATTTCAGACGGGCCAGCCACCATATCAATGCCAACCACGCCATAAAGCTGACGCTTTGCCTCTGCGACCCAGGCATTGCCGGGGCCGGTGATGACATCCACGCGGCCAATGCTCTGCGTGCCAAAGGCAAGGGCGGCAA
>RFSU01000341.1 GCA_009923795.1 Sphingomonadaceae bacterium | reverse complement strand
AACCGGGCTTAAGCTCGCTTGTGCAACCCTGATTGCAACCCTGATTGTAAGCCTGGGTGTGATAGGGACAGTGATGGCCCAGACGCCTGCCACGGTCCCTGCTCCTGCCTCCAAGGCAGCCGATCCTGCCCGTATTCTCGTCAAGGTTGATGGTGCCACAATCACCGAAGCGGATCTGGCACTGGCTGCCGAAGATCTGGGCGGCGGTGATCTGCATGGCCGCACCTCTGGCGTGGTCGATCATGTTGCGGATAATGATGCCCATGCGCTCACGCTCGTGCGCGACATTGTGTCGCATCTGCCGCGCGGCCGCACGCCCGATGTGACAATCCTCGACCCCCGCCCGCCCCGCTATCCCGCGGAAGACCTCTACGGCATCATCCCAGAGGATGTGCGCGCTCCCTATGACGTGCATGAGGTCATCGCGCGGATCGTCGATGGCTCAGAAGTTCATGAGTTTAAGCCGCTTTACGGCAGCACGCTCGTGTGTGGCTTTGCACATATCATGGGCATTCCTGTTGCGATCCTGGCCAATAACGGTGTGTTGTTCAGTGAAAGTGCCATGAAAGGCGCGCATTTCATTGAACTTGCTCAACAAAGACGAATTCCCCTACTCTTCCTTCAGAATATTTCGGGCTTCATGGTCGGCGGAAAATATGAGGCTGAAGGCATTGCAAAACATGGCGCAAAACTGGTGACCGCCGTCGCAACCGCGACTGTCCCGAAAGTGACGATCCTGATCGGCGGCAGCTTTGGCGCTGGCAATTACGGCATGTGTGGGCGCGCTTATGATCCACGCTTCCTCTTCAGCTGGCCCAATGCCCGGATTAGCGTGATGGGCGGAGAACAGGCCGCCTCCGTGCTCGCAACCGTACACCGCGACGCTGCCAACTGGGACGCGGAAGAGACAGAGGCCTTTAAGGCCCCCGTGCGTCAGAAATATGAGGATGAGGGCAACCCCTATTACGCCACCGCGCGGCTTTGGGATGATGGCATAATCGACCCAGCCCAGACACGCGATGTCGTGGCGCTCGCGCTGACGGCTGCTCTCCAAGCCCCTATTCCCGAACGCCCGTCGTTCGGCGTGTTCCGGATGTGATCTTGGCGCAAG
>RFSU01000035.1 GCA_009923795.1 Sphingomonadaceae bacterium | reverse complement strand
TGGGCAGTGAACAATCCGGCTGAGATCAAGAAAACACTCGCTGTCCTTGAAGGCATCCAGAAGGAGTTCAACAAGGCACAAAAGGGCGGCAAGAAAGTCTCGCTCGCTGACCTGATCATCCTGTCGGGCAACGCCGCGGTTGAGCAAGCAGCCAAGCAAGCCGGCACGGAATTAAGTCTGCCCTTCACACCGGGCCGCACCGATGCCAGCCAAGCCCAGACGGATGTGCAATCCTTCGCAGCACTTGAACCAGCAGCCGATGGCTTCCGCAATTATTATAGCAGCTCAGCCCGCCTCTCGCCTGCCGAAATGCTGGTGGACAGGGCCAATCTGCTCAACCTGACGGCACCCGAAATGACCGTCTTGGTCGGTGGCCTGCGGGTATTGGATGCCAATACGGGCGGCGCAAAACATGGTGTGTTTACTGATCGGCCCGGCACGCTCAGCAACGACTTTTTCGTCAATCTGGTCGACATGTCGACCAAATGGTCAAAGTCGGCACAGGCCGAAGGTCTCTATGAAGGGGCTGACCGGGCCAGCGGCAAGGTGAAGTGGACGGCGACCCCTGCCGACCTGATCTTCGGATCAAATTCTGAACTGCGCGCCATTTCAGAAGTCTATGCCGCAAATGACGGACGCGAAAAATTCGTTCAGGATTTTGCCAAGGCATGGACAAAGGTCATGAACCTCGATCGCTTCTGATCAAGGCTCTGTTCGGCGGGGACAAGCGCCATCGTCCCCGCCGATTTTTCTGAATTGAGACAGCAGGTTTCCCAAATGCGTGCACTGACCAAGGGCCTTATTCTGGGCCTGCTCTCTTTGAGCCTCACAGCCCCGGCGGCGGCCCAGCAAAAGCCCAATGGAGAGCTTGGCAAACGGGTGTTTCAACGGTGCGCCGCCTGCCATAGCCTGACCGCAAATGCGCCGCCCCGATTTGGCCCAAATCTACACGGCCTGGTCGGCCGAAAAGTCGCCTCTGTGCCGGGATATAATTATTCGCCCGCGCTCAAGGCGCAGAAGTTCGTTTGGACCGAAGCGCAGCTCGATAAATGGCTGAAAGGGCCGCGCACGCTTGTGCCCGGCACGGCCATGCCCTTTGCGGGTGTGCCCGATGCTGCGGAGCGCAAAGCCGTCATTGCCCATCTCAAGGCCCCAACCCCCTAGCGCGCGCCTTTTTTCGCCGATAGGAATGGCGAAGAATGAAGCGGAGGGGCATAATGGCCAATATCTATCCAGTTCCAACCAAATGGGCACAGACAGCCTATCTTGACGCCGCTGGCTATGCGGCCGCCTATGCGCAGTCCCTCAACGATCCAGATGGCTTTTGGCGCAAAGAAGCGGCGCGGATTGATTGGATAAAGCCCTTCACCCGGGTGAAAGACACCAGCTTTAACGAGCAGGATTTCCGCATCCGCTGGTTTGAAGATGGCGTGCTCAACGTCTCGGCCAATTGCCTCGATCGTCATTTGCCCGACCGCGCCGATGACATTGCCATTATCTGGGAAGGGGATGACCCCGCCCAGCAGCGCAAAATCAGCTATGGGGAGCTGCACGCAGAGGTGTGCCGCTTTGCCAATGTCCTCAAATCACGGGGCGTCCGCAAGGGAGACCGCATCACCATCTACATGCCGATGATCCCAGAGGCGACGATGGCGATGCTCGCCTGCACCCGCATCGGGGCCATCCATTCCATTGTCTTTGGCGGCTTTTCTCCCGACGCTCTCGCTGGGAGAATTCAGGATTGCGATTCTCGCATGGTCATTACGGCCGATGCCGGCATGCGCGGTGGGAAACTGGTTCCGCTCAAAGCCAATGTCGATGCCGCGGTTCAGAACTGCCCCTCGGTCGATACCGTCCTTGTCGTCCGGCATGTTGGCAATGATATTGCCATGCAGCCGGGCCGCGACATTTGGTATGCGGATGCCCGCGACGCCGTGGATGCCGATTGCCCGCCCGAACCGATGAACGCGGAAGACCCGATGTTCATTCTCTACACCTCTGGTTCCACTGGAAAGCCCAAGGGCGTTTTGCATACGACAGGCGGCTATCTCGTCTGGGTCACGATGACGCATCATTATGTTTTTGATTATCGCGCTGGGGATATTTTCTGGTGCGCCGCCGATATTGGCTGGGTCACAGGCCATAGCTATGTCGTGTACGGCCCGCTTGCCAATGGCGCGACGACGGTGATGTTTGAAGGCGTGCCCAATTATCCCAATCACAGCCGCTTTTGGGAGATTGTTGACCGCCATCAGGTCAATATCTTCTACGGCGCGCCAACGGCCCTGCGCGCCTTGATGCGCGAAGGCGATGATTGGGTAAAGCGCACCTCACGCTCTTCGCTGCGTCTGCTGGGCTCGGTTGGGGAACCCATTAATCCCGAAGCCTGGGAATGGTATTATCATGTCGTGGGCGAGGCCCGCTGCCCCATTGTCGACACCTGGTGGCAAACCGAAACGGGCGGCGCGATGATCACCCCCCTGCCCGGTGCAACGCCGCTCAAGCCCGGATCGGCCACCCACCCCATGTTTGGCGTCAAGCCCATTCTGGTCGATGCCGAGGGCAATGTTCTGGAGGGTGCCACCGATGGCAATTTGTGCATCACCGATAGCTGGCCCGGGCAAATGCGCACCGTCTGGGGCGATCATGATCGGTTCTTCCAAACCTATTTCACAACCTATCCGGGCAAATATTTCACTGGCGATGGCTGTCGGCGGGATGAAGATGGCTATTATTGGATCACCGGCCGGGTGGATGATGTGATCAACGTCTCTGGCCACCGCATGGGCACAGCCGAAATCGAAAGCGCGCTGGTCGCTCACGCCAAAGTGGCCGAGGCCGCCGTGGTTGGCTTTCCGCATGAGATTAAGGGACAGGGAATTTACGCCTATGTCACGCTCAACGCCGGCGAAGCTGAGTCTGCAGAGATGCAGGCAGAGCTCGTAAAATGGGTGCGCCAAGAAATCGGCCCCATCGCCACCCCCGATGTCATTCAATTCACCCCAGCGCTTCCCAAAACACGCTCGGGCAAAATCATGCGCCGCATCCTGCGCAAAATCGCCGAAGGGGATGTGTCGAACCTAGGGGATACGTCGACGCTGGCCGATCCATCGGTGGTCGATGCGCTGGTAAGCGCGCGGCCCTGATAGGGCCACGCACCGTCCTCTAATCCTTTGAAGTTGGTGGCAGGGCTTGTATAGAACCATATACTTAACTCATTGATATATATTAATTTTTTATGAGATTTGATCTTTACCCCCACATTGCCCCCCACACTTTCGAGCAGCGGGCGGCTAAATCATGAGCGTCCCCAAACCACAACTTCACGCATGCCATCGAAAATGCTTGGCCGCCAACGGCGCCACCAAGTGGGCCCGATCATCAACTGGAGCGATCACGAAGGGCGGAGCGCACTTGCACTGCATGGAAGCCTATATCAAAGTGGCGTGACAAACCACGGACAAGAGGATTGCAACTTCCCTAATGTTGCGACAACCATTGGCAACCTCTCCCACGACACATGGCATAAAGACTGTGACAGAAAAGAATAAACCGCTGCGCTGGGAAGATTTCGGGCCTGAGGCGATACCTCAATTGGAGGAATACACTGCCAAAGCGGCGCACGACGTTTGGTGGACGTGGCCTGAAGCTATCGCTTGGGTAGGCAGCGAAGACTACTGCAATATTGCCACGCTTCGTCAATGGGGCAATTTGTTGAAACATGAAGCAGGCCACGCCCTCAAAGGACAGGAGGATATCGCCAGAAACTTCTGCACTTCACCTCAGCAAGCTGAAGCAAGCCTGATGCAGGCAATTGAAACAGGTGCCGTCCAAACCAGTGGCCGCTCAAAGCCTAATGCTAGTTCTATGCGCCTTGAGCCCCAGACATGGCGCGGCGGCGCAATCACTTTCTCGCATGGGATACAACCGCCTGATGAAGTCGGATGTAAACCGCATTCTGATGAGCGTCGGCACTCGCTTCTGATGCCGCTACCACGCAGGCCAAAAGCTAAATCTGAGTGTTTCGCCTGCGTGGCTGCATCAACCCGGCGCGCTACCCACCATCGCCGTCAGGCGGCGGCTTCTATATGTTGCAAGCCAAGACCATCAATCCAACCTGATAGTGATGGCACTTTCAGTCCGGCTGCTCCTTGTCTCTTAATTTCTGCCTGCCAAACAGATTGATCATTTTCGTTGCCTGTTAAAGGTCGAACCCACCTTCGACGATCTATGAAGGGTGGCCTAAATAGGAAAAGTGCCTCCCCGGGGGTGCGCTGGGGGTATGCGGGGAAATCACCACTGCTTTTCCACAGCGATACCGGGCCAATTTCAGCTCTCTGGGCCGATTAATTGCCTACAGTAGCGTTCGCTCTGACAACGTCAGTGTCAATTGCGTCGCCAACGCAATAGCATCCCCAAGCTTCCATTAGCTTGACGCGCAAGCCCGGTCGATCCGGCGTGCCCAAATAAGTTGTTCGGCGATAGGCCGCCTGCACAGCGTCAGGGGTCTTGTGCGCCAGCGCCGCCTCAACCACGGCATCTGGAAATCCTTCGTTTGCGGCCCAGTCTGTCAGCGCAGAACGGAAACCATGAACGTGGTACGGCTCGCTCATATCTCGAAGAACCTTCAAAAGTGTCATATCTGACATCGGCTTGCCTGCATTGCCGGGGAAAACTACATCGGATTCCAAGAGCCTCAAGGCATTGGCCTTGGCTAGCACCACCAAAGCGGCTTCAGACAGCGGAACGATATGCGCCTTGTTCCGCTTCATATGATCAGCTGGCACCGTCCATAGTCGCGACGCAAGATCAAATTCTGCCCACGTTGCCAACCGGATCTCTTGCGAGCGAGCGCCGGTTAAGATGACAAGCTCCAGCGCCAAGCGGCCATAGGAGGGCTTGCGACGCAATGCGGTGATAAAGCCGGGCAAGGCGACATACGGCATTGCTTTGCGATTTTCCCGCGCTTTCACCTGTCGAGGCAGGCCCCGTCCTGCCTTAAGGCTGCCATTCCCCGATGGTGCTTCGCGGGACCGCCAGCCCTTGGCATGTGCATAATCGAGTACGGCACAAATCCGATTGCGCACCTGACGAGCGGTTTCTGGAATTTCCTGCCAGATAGGCGTCAGCACTGTGATGATATCGGCAGCAGTTATTGCCCCGGCAGCTAAATCGCCAAGTTTTGGGAAGGCGTAGTTTTCTAGGCTGGCAAGCCACTGACGCGCGTAGACGGTGCTTTTCCAGCCCGCCTCGTTCTCCCTATGATATTGACAGGCGGCAACTTGGAAGGTCACTTTTGCGGCGGCTTCGTCCTTCTTCTCGGCCAAAACGTCGCGACGGTCGATTTTGATTGCCTTGCGAACCCCGCTGGCTTTCTGTCGGGCCTCCGCAAGCGGAAGCAGTTTGGCACTGCCCAGACCAATATCCTGTCGTTTGCCGTCACGTTGGAGGCGCAACATCCAATAAGCGCCACCCCGCTTATCTACTTTTAGGAACAGCCCTTCCCCGTCTTGATAAGTGCCGGGATTCGCCAAAGCCGCTTTGACCGCCACCGCCGTAAGCTTACCCATCCTTTTACCCCCACACTTTCCTCTCCGGTTTCGAGAGGTCAATATGTGGGGGTAAGTCGATTTACCCCCACATTACCCCCACACTGCGCTTCGGTTGCAGGCAAACAGCAGCGAACGCAGGGGAACAAACGCAGCGATAATACGCTTTGTTTTCTGGGATTTCCACGAATTTCAGCGAACATCCCCGAATAGGGATTTGGTGGACAGGGCTGGATTCGAACCAGCGTACGCTTGCGCGGGCAGATTTACAGTCTGCTGCCTTTAACCACTCGGCCACCTGTCCCCAGGCGTTGCGATCCAGCGCTTGCGGCGGATCGCGAGACGCGCCCAATGGCGAAGCCGCGCCGTGCTGTCAATGCGTCAGTCGTGGATCATAAGCCATTCGTCTGCGGGTGCCCGGGTGGCGCGCAGGTTATTGGCCGGATTATTGGGGTCTTTATAGCCGATGGACATACCCGTCCAAAGGATCCGATCCTCAGGCAGGTTCAGGAAATTCCCAATTGTCTTGGGATAGACGGCCCAGCATTCCTGCGGACAGCTATCAAGCCCGGCTTCACACAAAAGCAGCATGATCGAATTGAGCAGCGCCCCGGCATCGGCCCATTGCGGATGTTCCATCTGCCGATCGAGCGAAATAAACAGGCCAACGGGCGCACCGAAAAACTGGAAATTATTGAAGAACCATTTGCCGCGCCCAGCCTTATCCTCCCGCGGAATGCCAATGGAGCTATAAAGCATTTCGCCGACTTCGGCGCGACGTGCCGCATAGGGGTTTTTCAGCTCGGGCGGATAAACATGATATTCCGGAGCTTCCATCTGCCCGCCTGCGGCCAGCTTTTCCGCCATGATAGCCTTGAGCTTGGCCATCGATTCACCGTGTACGATATCGACATGCCAAGGCTGAAGATTACCGCCACTCGCCGCGCGCGAGGCGCGGGCGACCACATCCTTGACCAAAGCAATATCGACAGGCGTGTCGAGAAAGCCCCGCACAGACCGACGATAGTCAATGGCTTCCGAAACATTCATGATCTCTTCCTTTTTGCCCGGCCATATGACCACAAGTTTCCCTTGCCGTAAACGTCAATTTGGGCAAGGGAAATGCCAACTCAAATAGACAAGAGGACTGATTCATGGCCACAGCTTATATCGTTGATGCTGTTCGCACTGCTGGCGGTCGCCGCGGTGGTAAGCTTGCCGGCTGGCACCCCGTTGATCTTGCCGCGGCAACGCTGGATGCGTTGGTCGCCCGGTCTGGCATTGATGGCACAAAAGTGGATGATGTTATCATGGGCTGCGTCACGCAGGCAGGCCAGCAGGGCGGTCAAGTCGGTCGCAATGCGGTACTCGCTGCCAAAAACCTGCCCGACAGCGTCCCTGCCGTCACCATTGATCGCCAGTGCGGATCTTCGCAGCAGGCCATGCAATTTGCGGCACAAGCGGTGATGTCGGGCACGATGGATGTCGTTATTGCAGCGGGCGTTGAATCGATGACACGCGTCCCCATGGGCTCCAGCGTGATATTCCACATGAAGGAAGGCCTTGGGAATTATAAATCCCCGCGTCTGGAAGATAAATATCCCGGCATCATGTTCAGCCAGTTCATGGGCGCTGAAATGATCGTCAAGAAGCACGGCTTCACCAAGGATGATCTCGATCAATTTGCCCTGTCCAGCCACCTCAAGGCGATTGCCGCGACACAGGCGGGCGCATTTGATACGGAAATCGTCGCGCTGGATATTGAAACACCCGAAGGGCCACAAATTCACAAGGTGGATGAAGGTATTCGCTTCGATGCGTCGATTGAAAGCATCTCGGGCGTCAAGCTCTTGCAAGAAGGCGGCGCGCTGACCGCTGCCTCTTCATCGCAAATTTGTGATGGGGCGTCCGCCGTTCTGATCGTGTCGGAACAAGCGCTCAAAGAACATGGCCTCACGCCCATTGCGCGCATCCATAATCTCACCGTCACTGCGGGCGACCCGATCATCATGCTGGAAGAGCCCCTCTTTGCGACCGACCGCGCTTTGCAGCGCGCGGGCATGAAGATCAGCGAGATCGACGCTTTTGAAGTGAACGAAGCCTTTGCTTCGGTTCCGCTCGCCTGGTTGAAGCACACAGGGGCGGATCCAGAAAAGCTCAACATGCATGGTGGGGCAATCGCACTCGGCCACCCCTTGGGCGCGTCGGGCACGAAGCTGATGTCGACATTGCTCAACGTGCTGAAGGCCAAGGGCGGCAAATATGGGTTGCAGACGATGTGCGAAGGCGGCGGCGTTGCCAACGTCACCATCGTCGAGCGCCTCTAAAATCCACGTCTCAATAGAAAAGGAATAGGTTCATGAAACTCGATTCTTCCATTTCCGCTGTCATCACAGGCGGTGCATCCGGCCTCGGTGCCGCAACAGCGCGCGCGCTTGCTGCCAAGGGCGTGAAAGTCGCCATTTTTGACCTGCAGGCAGAAAAGGGTGAAGCCCTTGCCAAGGAATTGGGCGGCGTATTCTGTGAAGTGAATGTGACCGACGATGCGTCTGTCGATGCTGGCTTTGCAAAGTCCCGCGCGGCCATTGGCCAAGAGCGCATTCTTGTGAACTGCGCAGGCACTGGCAATGCGATCAAGACGGCCAGCCGCTCTAAGGAAGATGGCTCGATCAAGCACTTCCCGCTCGATGCCTTTAACTGGATTGTTCAGATCAACCTCGTCGGCACGTTCCGCTGCATCGCCAAGTCGGCCGCGGGCATGATGACACTTCCGGCGATGGAAGATGGGGAACGTGGCGCCATCGTCAACACCGCTTCGGTTGCGGCTGAAGACGGCCAAATGGGTCAGGCCGCTTATTCTGCGTCCAAAGGCGGCGTCGTTGGCATGACGCTTCCAATTGCCCGCGATCTTGCGAGCGAAAATATCCGCGTCAACACGATCCTGCCGGGTATTTTTGATACGCCGTTGCTGGCGGGTGCACCGCAAAATGTGCGCGATGCGCTGGGGGCCACCGTGCTCAATCCAAAGCGCCTCGGCCAACCGGTGGAATATGCCAATCTTGCCATGTGCATGATCGAAAATGGCTATTTCAACGGTGAAGATGTCCGCCTTGACGGTGGCATCCGCATGGCACCGCGTTGATTTAGGAAATATGGCCCCTTCCTCATGGGAGGGGCCTTTTTTACATGCCAAAACCCCTTCCCAACCGCCTGAATCCGGATCACTATCCGGTGTCACTGACAGCCCAGACGCGCTTTCAGGACATGGACATTAATGGCCATCTCAACAATGTCGCCTTTGCCGCATTGTTTGAGAATGCCCGTGTCCAATTGATCCGCAATGTCCGCCCGTGGGCGGATCGCCCGGCCAATGAGCGGACGATGGTTGCGGCAATGGAAATCAACTATCTGCGCGAAGGCAATTTCCCGGATGATGCGGTCATCTGTTCCGGCATTGGCCGGATCGGGACATCAAGCTGGACGATTGAGCAGGCCATGTTTCAAAAAGGTCACTGCATCGCGACATGCGACACGATCATCGCCTGCCGCACCGACAATCAATCAAAGCCGCTTCGCCCGGCAATTGTTGAAGGCCTCAACGCCCATAAGGTGCGTCAGGACTGATTGAGGCGATCAATCCGCAAACTTAGGTTTGCGCTTCTCCATCTCAGCCATGACGGCTTCCATCTGATTGGGCTTGCGGATGACTTTGATCTGCTCATCGCTTTCGGCCTGAAGCAGTTCGGCATCGGTCGCAGCGGCCATCATATTGCACAGCCGCTTTGCCCCGCGAATGGCGTGCGGATTCTTATTGGCAATCACCCGCGCCAATTCCATCGCCTTGGCATGGGGATCATCTGAGACATGCGTGGCAAAGCCCATCTCCTTGGCGTCCACGCCGGTAAATTCGCGGTTGGTGTAAATCATCTCCCGCAGCACATCGTCCTTCACCTGCGTACGCCAGAGCGGCATACCGGCCACATCGGGCACAAGGCCCCATTTCATTTCCATAATGGCGATCCGCGTTGCCGGGTGCACAATGCGAATGTCCGCCGCCGCCATAATCTGGCTCCCCGCACCAAAGGCAACGCCGTGCACCGCCGCGATCACGGGCACAGGCAGTTCCCGCCAGCCCCAAGCGGCATATTGGGCATTATTGGCGATGCCATGCGTGCGTTCTGCCAGCGATCCGCCCGCGCTGCTGGCACCGGGTGTGCGATCCGATTGCATGCTGGCAAGATCAAGCCCGGCACAAAAGGCGCGCCCTTCGCCGGACAAGACCACCACGCGCAGGCCATCCATGGCTTTCAGCGTCTCAACGGCGTCAACCAAGGCTGCCCATTGGGTCGCGTCCAACGCGTTCATTTTTTCGACGCGGGTCATGCGGACATCGGCAATGCCATCTTCCAGCATGGTGATTGAAATACGGTCGTTCATGGCCTTTTTCCTTTGAGTGCAAATTCGACCAGCGGCAGCTGATCATTGCCAAAATACATGTCGGTTTGATCGACAAAGATCGTCGGCGATCCATAGCCACCTCGGGCGACCAGTTCATCCGTATTGGCCCGAAGCCGAAGCTTATTGGCATCGGTGACAGACGCCTGTGCAATGGCCGTCCCATCCAGCCCCGCTGCATTGGCGGCCGCGATCAGCACATCTGGATCGTCCAGATTTTCCTGCCGCCCAAAATAACTTTCAAATGCTGCCTCGACAAAGCCCCGCAAGGCGGGCTGATCCCCCTCCAGCGCGCAGGCCATACGCATGGCATTCACGCTTTTGGCCGGGTGATAAACCGATGGGAAGTTCATCGTCACCCCCGCCATCGCCGCCCAATCGGTCAAAACCTTCCAGCTGTGCTGAAGCCGCCTGCTGCCAGCATCCTCGCGCGCCGCATAGACCGCTGGGTTCACCGCATTAAACACCCCGCCGACAAGGATCGGGCGCAAAATTGCCTGCTCCCCCGTCCGCTCCAGCAGCGGCCAAAGATTGGCAAAAGCCAGCCGCGTCCAAGGACTGGACAGATCGAAGAAAAACTCAACGCGCGGCGCGGTCACGTCTTCACCTTCTCCCAATATTGATCGCGCAGCAGCCGCTTATAGAGCTTGCCTGTGTCATGCCGCGGCAATTCTGCGAGGAAATCAATCCGCCGGGGAATTTTGACACCCGACAGTTTTTCGCGCGCATAATCGGTGAGTTCAGCGCGCAACGCGTCATTGGCATGAGCCATGTCGATCGGCTGGACAACGGCGATAACTTCCTCACCCATTTCCTCATGCGGGCCACCGATGACAGCGACATCCTGCACTTTAGGGTGCGTCACCAGATGGTTTTCAATTTCCTGCGGATAGATATTCACCCCGCCGGAAATGATCATGAAGCTCTTGCGGTCGGTGAGGAACACAAAACCATCCTCATCCATCCAGCCCACATCCCCCAAGGTTGACCAGCCTTTGGAGTTGCGGCTCGACTGCGTCTTTTCCGCGTCGCCATGATATTCAAAAACAGTTTCGCTTTCGAAAAAGACGGTGCCTTCGCTGCGTGGTGGCAGCTCCGTCTCATTATCTTCACCCATGATATGGGCGATGCCAGTCACAGCCTTGCCGACGGAACCTGCGCCTTCCTTATCCGCAAGGCGCAACCAATCTGCCGAGCCAATATAGGTAAAGCCATTCCCTTCCGAGCCCGCATAATATTCCTCAAGAACTGGGCCCCACCAATCGATCATCGCGCGCTTGACCGGCATCGGGCACGGCGCTGCGGCATGGACCGCGCAATTGAGGGTCGACAGATCATATTTGAGGCGCACCTCTTCAGGGAGCTTGAGCATCCGAACGAAATGGGTGGGCACCCATTGGCTGCACGTCACCTTATATTTCTCAATCGCGGCGAGCGCGGCTTCGGCATCAAATTTCTTCATGATGACAACGGTGCCGCCAATTTTATGCACCGTCATCGACCAGCGCAGAGGCGCTGCGTGATAGAGCGGCGCTGGCGAGAGATAAATGCTGTCCGGCGTAAAGCGGAACAAGCCCATGGCCAGCATCACAAGGCTATTGGACTGATTGATGGCAGGATCTTCGGGCAGCGGTATCCTCACGCCTTTGGGTCGTCCGGTCGTGCCTGAAGAATAGAGCATGTCGACCCCGGCCCGTTCATCCGCGATCGGCGTTTTGGGCAGAGGCGCCAGCGCCTCTTCCAAAGATCCATAACCAGGAACCGCGCCGCCAAGCGCATAGCGCTTGACCTGAGTGGTCAGCTTTGCCGCCGCCTCTGCAAGGCCAGCGGAGATGATGAACAGCTTCGCACCCGAATTTTCCAGAATATAGTCGGTCTCATCCGCCGTCAGGCGCGAAGAGATGCAGACATAGCGCAAACCCGCCCGCTGCGCGCCCCAAGTGAGATTGTAATAATCGGGCGTGTTTTCCAGCATGAAGGCAACAACGTCATCATGGCCAAGGCCGTGTTGGCGAAAGAGGTGCGCCACCTGATTGGAGGCCTCATCCAATTGCCGATAGGTGCGCGTCTCACCTGTTTCCGCAACGATGATGGCTGGTTTATCAGGCGTGGTCTTTGCATGGATGAAGGGATGCATGTGACGGGTCAATCCTCTCTTAAGCTGCGCGATTCTTCGAGCTTGACGTTAACGTTAGCGCGCAAATTCCGCCTGATCCAGCACCCATGATTGCGGGGGCGATAAAGGCGCGGTAAGCGCAAGGCATGAGCGACCAGCCTTTTCAATTTGATGCCGCCCGGTTCATCAACACTTTGACGAAAAATGGCCATAATCGGCTGATTGGCGCGCAATATCACGCGCATGGCGATGATTGGTGTGAATTGGCCATTCCCTATAATCCGGAATTAGTAAGCGACTCTGCCACCGGCATTCTTGCGTCTGGCCCTATTTTTACGTTGATGGATATGGCAACCAGCCTTTCCATCTGGCTCAAAACCGGCACGATCCAGCCGCAAGCAACGCTGGATCTGCGGATCGATTATCTCCGCCCCGCCAAACCCGGCCAGACGGTGATCGGCCATGGGGAATGCTATCACATCACCCGCTCCATCGCCTTTATTCGGGGCCACGCGCATGATGGTGATCCAGAAAAGCCCATCGCGCATGTGGCGGGCACCTATTTTTTCACGGCGAGCTGAAGATGACCAGAATTTCTCCCTACGCCAAAACAATGGGCTTCATCTCGGATCGAGATGATCAGGGGCGGCTCATTATCTCGATGCCATTTGGCGATGGGGTTTTGGGGCGGCCGGGCTTTGTTCATGGTGGGGCGCTTGCCGGTCTTTTGGAAACCGTGGCCTATCAAACGCTGGCGGATGCGCTCGGCGAAGATGACCAGCCTGTCCTCAAGCCTGTCAACATGACCGCAACCTATATGCGCGGGGCCTTGGCGACAACGACCCATGCCCGTGCAACCATTGAGCGACTGGGCAAAAGAATTGCGAATATTGAGGCTGTGGCTTGGCAGGAAGACCCGGAAAAGCCGGTTGCCATTGCCCAGATTAATGTGATGCTGGATCGGAGCGGGCGCTAAACCCGCTCCGACCAAGATTTGGCTTGATTAGGCCTTTGACCAGCCCTTGCGCGCCCAAAGCAGGATCGCAACGCTCACGACCTCAACAACCATGGGCTGAACCGCACCGGGTGCAACACCATCCAGAATGATGGTGACGAACCGCCCCAACAGGGCAAGGCCAAGGAGCAAGGCAGCAGCACCTGCGGCAGCCCCATAGCGCTTCCAACTGGCGTAGGCGCACATGATGCCAATGCTGAGGAAGAAGGATCCGAAATCAGCCCGGATGCTTGCGCGACCAAGTTCGCCGACGGCGTCGACAGCAAAATTGGCAGCCTGAGTGTCCAGCTGAAACCAGAACAAGACCCCCATTAAAAAGTAAAAGGCGGCCATGAGGCCAACCAATATGCGTGCAACCATGATAAACTCCCCTCTCTTTTAAATCTCGCTTAAGCGTCGATACTGGGCGACCCGATATTGGCGTGTGCCACGCCGCCATCCACCGTGATTGTATCGCCCACGACATAATTGCCCGCATTGCTGGC
>RFSU01000340.1 GCA_009923795.1 Sphingomonadaceae bacterium | reverse complement strand
GCGCTGGCGGCTTTCTTTGTGGTGGCGAACCATATTGGCGAAGCGCTCTTCGTGTTCGAGGATCATCTGGATCCACTGAATCTCCTGATGTTCCAATTTCTGTATCTGGGCCACCATGCCGTCATGCTTTTGTTCGTGGTCAGCGGCTTCCTGATCGGACGCGCCGCCATCCAATGTTTCACCACCGACAACCAAAAGGTCTTCGATTATGGCGTCGACCGCATCACGCGCATCTATGTGGTTCTGATACCGGCTTTGATGATTGGCTATGTTTCCGATCAGATCCTGCTCGCCCTTTCGACCGGGTCGGAGTTCGATTATGTCGCGCAGCGCACGAGTTGGTTGATCTTTCTGGGCAATGCGGTGGGCTTGCAGACCATCCTTGTGCCCACCTTCGGCAGCAATGGTCCGCTGTGGAGCCTCGCCTGCGAGCTCTGGTATTATTTCATGGCGCCTGCGTTCCTCGTAGCTTTGTTCAGCGCAAAGCCGATCAATCGCCTCATCGCTCTGGCGGCCTTTGTCGGCGCTCTCTTCTTTGTGTCGGATGACATCCTTCATTACGGCGTCATCTGGTGCATCGGCGTCTTGTGCTGGGCGCCCAGACGGCCCTGGCTTCCCAAATGGCTGGCCTGGGGCCTGATGATCGGTTTTCTGGCGACGGCCAACAACGAGTATTTATGGGCGAATGGTTGGGGCTTTCCCCATATCTTCGGGACTGCCTTGACTGTGGCCTTGATCATTAACGCCCATCGTCATGATCGCGTCACGCCGAAGGCGATGCGGCCATCCCTCTCCAAATTTTTCGCAGGCTTCACTTATAGCCTCTATCTCTATCATTATCCGCCCTTGATGATTGTTCTGGCGCTCCTGATGACAAATCATTTTGTCCCCTATGGACATATGGGCGTGACGGAAGCCCTTGTCGCGTGCGGCTTGCTCGTCTTTCTCTACGCTTACAGCTATGCCCTGTTCTGGATTACGGAACGCAAATACTACGGGTTCCGCGCGTTTGTGCGGGGCAAAGCCGCGCCGCTGAAAGGTCTGGCGTCATCAAATCCGTAGCCCGGGTGGAAGCCGGGGGGCGGCGTCTCGCCCCCGGCCTCGCGCGTCA
>RFSU01000339.1 GCA_009923795.1 Sphingomonadaceae bacterium | reverse complement strand
CATCGCGATCTGGACGCGCGCAAAACATCAGGGTCAACCATCTTACTGCCCTAAAGCACCAATCAGGCCTGGCCGCTTTTCTAAACCCTTTCCGTCCGCTAGGCGCACACCCAATGTCTCTTCCCCCCTCCCCTCGATCGACAGGCCCCGGCCGCACCGAATTTGTGATCCTCATTTCCGGGATCATGATGATTGTTGCCTTTGCCATTGATTCCATGCTGCCCGCTTTGCCTGCGATTGGGCAATCGCTTGGCGTGCCCGATACGGCGCAACGGCCATTGGTCATTGCCGCTTTCTTGGCCGGCTTTGCCGTGGGTCAATTGTTCGCGGGCACCTTGTCCGACCGTTATGGGCGACGTGTGCTGATGCTCGGATCCTTATTTGGCTTTGCCGTCGTCAGCCTGATTGCGGCCCTCGCCCCCAGCTTTGACTCGCTTTTGCTGACGCGTGCGGCGCAAGGCGTTTTTGCCGCTGGCGCGCGCGTTGTCGTCACATCAACGGTGCGCGATCGATTTGAAGGGCGCGATATGGCGCAGGTCCTCAGCCTTGCGAGCATGATCTTCATGGCAGCCCCAATCTTGGCACCAGCAATGGGGCAAAGCGTGTTGCTGTTCGGGTCTTGGCGTTGGATCTTTGCGGTTCTCGGCTTGATTGGCATATCTATGTGGGCTTGGGTGGCGCTGCGCCTGCCTGAAACACTGGCCCCCGCGAATAGACGCGCCATAGAGGTAAAGACGATTATGGCCGCGGCACGGATCGTCCTCTCGGATCGCCTATCGGTGGGCTATTGCATCGCTAACGCCATGCTCTCTTGCGCTTTATATGGTTTTCTCATGTCGGTTCAGCAGATTTTTGAAACGACATTTGGGCGGCCAGATTTTCTGCCCCTTGGCTTTGCCCTGATGGCATCCGGCATGGCTATCGCCTCTTTGACCAACGCGGCCATCGTCAAGCGGCTGGGCATGCGCCTCATTGGGCATGGCGCGCTCTTATTCTTCACATTGGTCGCCGGCATTCACCTGTGCCTGTCACTGGCTGGTTATGAATCGCTTGCCGTCTTCATCGCCTTGCAGATGTTCATGATGATGGGATTCTCCTTCGTGGCGGGGAATTTTGGCGCAATGGCGATGGAGAATATG
>RFSU01000338.1 GCA_009923795.1 Sphingomonadaceae bacterium | reverse complement strand
ATCAAAGCTATATTCGCGCATCACATTCAGATGCGTGATCTTGTCGATGGTCCCCTTGTCCATCGCGTTGACAGAGGCCCAGAGATATTCGGGCACATTGGGCCAGACAGTGTCACTGTGCGGATAATCGCATTCGTAACACACCATATCCTCATTCATATAGTCGAGGTTTTTCACGCCGAACTGATCATCGATGAAGCAGCAGATGATGTGGCGCTTGAAAATGTCAGACGGGCGTTCCTTGCCGAAGTCGCTGAAGGTCCATTCGTGATGATGTTCATAGGTGAAATCGGCACGTTCGAGAAAATAGGGGATCCAGCCAATCCCGCCTTCGGACAAGGCCATCCGCAGATCGGGATAGCGTTTCCAGAATGAGGCAAAGGTCCAATCCGCCGCCGAATTGGCAATCGAGATCGGCATTGCCGTAATCCAGGCATCAATCGGGCTTTCGGGCGAAGGATGCATCGCGCGGGCGCCCGTGCCGATATGGCAGTTGATCACCATCTTGTAATCGCTGCACGCCTTCCAGAATGGCTCCCAATAGTCATTATGAATGCCCGGCAAGCCGTTGTTGGACGGATTGTCGGAGAAGGAGACGGCGTGCACGCCCAGATCGCTCATCCGCTTCAGCTCGGCAAGCGTCGCGTCCATATCCCACATCGGGATCAGGCACATCGGAATGAAGCGACCGGGGGCTGAGGCGCACCATTCCTGCACATGCCAGTCATTCCAGGCGCGCACCGCGAGCAGCGACTCCTCTGGGTCCTTTTTGGCCATGCCAGCTAAAGTGCCTCCGGCAAATCCCGGCATGGTAGGGAAGTTGAGCGAGGCGAGCACGCCATTGGCGTTCATGTCATCAACGCGCGCCTTTGCATCAAAGCAGCCTTCGCGGAGTTGTGAAAAGCGGGTTGGCTCCATGCCATATTCACTACGCGGCCTTCCCACGACGGCGTTCAGACCGATGGTGGGAATTATCGCGCCGTTCCAGCTCCACACATCCTGACCATTTTTGTCGATGATCTTGGGCGCGCGATCCTTCTTCCCTTCCGGATAATGGCGGATAAAGGCCTCGGGCGGCTCTACGGCGTGATCATCGACGCTGATGATGATCATGTCATTCATGCTGTTCATGCGATAGC
>RFSU01000337.1 GCA_009923795.1 Sphingomonadaceae bacterium | reverse complement strand
GGCAATGGCTATGAAGCCGCAACGACTGCGCCAGCCATGCCGACCAATTGGTTTGCAGCGCTTGACCGCTTCACAGAGTCTGACCTGATGAAAGACTATCTGGGCGCGCGTTTTGTGGAGATGTACGGCATTGTCAAGCGGACCGAGCAGGAACGTTTCTTCGCCTCGGTGCCCGATCTGGATTATGCTTGGTATCTGCGCACGGCCTAAGCGGCCCGCAGATCAGCGAAAATTATCGGCGTAAGCTTGAAGTTTAAGGACGCGCGGCGCGGCGGGCACGACATGATAGGTCAGGCCATGCTTATCCGCATAAGCTTTCGCCGCCTCCAGCGTCGGGAAGCTTAAGGTCACCTGGGTCTGGGTATCGCGTGATCCAGCCCAACCCATCAGCGGGTCTGGGCGCATCGCGTCCTGACGTTCAAATTCAAGAACCCAGCTGCCCGTGCCATAACGGCCCGACTGCATGGCGTTCTTTGCCTTTTGGATGATGCGTGCTTGCGTCATGGCCGCCCTTTCCTCCAATCCGTCGCTGCGATCAAGGGGAATCGCGCAGGATTTAACTTCGTGCCTGTGCCTTTTTGGTTTTCAGGCTGGCGGTGGCACTGGCCGGATCATCGGGCCAATTATGCTTGGGGTAGGCGCCCCGCATTTCTTTTGCGACATCGCGCCAACTGCCCGCCCAAAAGCCCGGCAAATCCCGCGTCGTCTGGATTGGGCGGCCTGCGGGGGAGGTGAGCGAGAGGATCAGCGGCACCCGATCCGGACCGATGACCGGATGGTCGGATACGCCAAACAACGCCTGCACGCGCAATTCCACCATAGGGCCGCCATCCGCCCCATAATCAATGGGGTGCGTCGTGCCCGCAGGCGACGTGAAATTTGCAGGCGCCAGCCGATCCAGCATTTGCTGCCCATCCCAGCCAATCAGGCCGCGCAGGGCATTGCCCCAAGCGCCTTCATCAATATCCGACAGTCGCCTTTTGCCGGTGAGCAAGGGGGCCAGCCAGAGATCAAGCGAAGCGAGCAAGGCAGCATCCGTCACAGCGTCCAGCCCGGCCCAATGGGCGCGGGTGCGCAGCCGATCGACAGAGGGGGGCCAAGGCAGGATTGTGAGGCCATGGGTGCGCACAGCCTCGAGTA
>RFSU01000336.1 GCA_009923795.1 Sphingomonadaceae bacterium | reverse complement strand
CGCTATTTCGTGGGCGGGAGCCAAGGGGTTCCAAGAAAACCGACCGCCGCCGTCACAGAGTTCATTCGGGAAGTCGAAGGGTGGAAGACGAACGAAGTCATCTACGTTGGTAATTCCGAGAATGACATGAGGACCGCTAAAAACGGCAAACTTCTATTTCTAAATGCCATGTGGCACGGCGAAGCAACGCAGTACGGTTTCCAATTCTCTAGTGCAGGCGACGTTGCGCGCTTCATCGATTGTGTATGTCTGGGATTGGACGATTGGTACTGGAAAATTGAGCAAGACCCTCTGCGGGTATATGCTATGGCCCCTTAAAGCATGACCCGGCGCATTCGGACAGTGCGGTTGATGTCATTGGCTATGCCGCGCTTTTGAAGGAGGTGCGGGCATGACTCTTCGCACAGCATCCGTCATGACCTCGCGCGTCTACGACAGTGCCCGCCAACGGGACGCCGAGCAGTTGAAGCGGGACGGTTGGTGTCAGCGCGGCATCTTTGCGGTCTCAGCCAGCGATGTCCGGCTGTCCCGCGAGGAACGGGCCCTGATCCTGAAACTTGGCGAGCGGCTCTACGGAGGCGCTGGCAAGGGAGGTGGCCATGGCCCGCGGACGTAAGCGAAAAGCCGGCCGGCGGCACCCTTCCGGTAAGTTGGTCCAGCCCAACGCGCGGGAAAGCCAGCGTGACATCATGGCAACGGTGCTTGAAGCCCGACAGCGCCACTATGGGGTCTCTGCGCGTCAGGCAAAGGACGAGCGGCTTGGGACGCCGCTCGGCCGGCTGGCCTTTGCGGGCAAGGTATCACCGGCGCAGTTTGCAGCGGGCGAGCTCTTTGCTGAGCTTTTGGCGCGGCACCGTGCGGTGATGGGCTACCCACCGCGGCATCCGCGTTCGGTCACGGCGCTGCTCGTCAACGAAGGGATCTTCGGCGGGCAAGGGGCCGCCCATGATGAAGAGCTGGTGTCGAAGGTTCGGCGGCAGGTCGCGGCAGCACTCCTCGCATTGAGGGGCGCGGATATGGAGTGCGACGGGGTTGGTCGCAAACCCAGTCTCCTAGTCCAGGCGGTCATCGGGGATGATGTGGAGGCGACCGCTTGGTCGGCGAAAGATATCGGCCGATTAACGCTGGGGCTTGATGCGC
>RFSU01000335.1 GCA_009923795.1 Sphingomonadaceae bacterium | reverse complement strand
CAAAGGCAAGATGGAAGCGATCCGCGATTGCGGAGCCGGCGTGGTGGATCTCGCATGGGGGATTGGTTCGCCGGACCAGCGGGCGGCAAGCGTCGATTGCTTCGCGTAAGGCGTGCTGCGGGCCACGCAGAAGATTTAGAACACCTTACCGCGCTGGAATGACTTGCAAATCCAGCCCGACAAAGCTGGACGCCGGGCCGCAGCCGGTCAGCAGGAAGTCCTGTCGCCGCAGCCAGTTGTGGAAATGCTGGATCAGGCGGGCGTCCTCCCTAGCATCCGCATGGACAACATAGGATTCCAAATGCTGCATCATGTCATCCTGACCGTTTGGGCGTTTCCCGGTCAGGCGTTGGCAATCGTCGAGATCATCGGCAAGCACGGATGCGCCATAGGTGAGCCAGCGTAGTTGGTATTGCGCCAAAGCCGCGGCTGACTCGCGTGCATAGTCGGCGTTAGTATTAGCGGCCGGAAGATCTCGAATTTGGCGGACGAGATGGCGGCCCGCGTGCTCAAAGCCCATGGGCGTTGCAACCGGCGTGGGCGGATCGGACAGCGTGATGCCACCATGCTCGGCCATTGCCTTGAAACACCAGCGCGACGTCGCGACTGCGAACTGCATATAGGCCATGTAATCCTGCTCGCGGGTCGACGAGAAGGCCAACGGCCAGAGCATGAAGCCATTCACGCCGCAAAACCCTGCGGTATGATATTCGATCAGCTGTTTGGTGATGCGGTCTCCGCTCAACTTCTCGTAAAAGTCATACAGGGCGGACAGATTGCCCAAGGGTTCCGAAGTATCTCGCAGCCGCATCCCGGCCAGCTCTGCCGCCGGATCTCCAAAGGCCGACATTTCGAAGTCAATCAGGCCGGTCACCCGGTTGCCTTCAAACATGAATTGCCCGGCATCCCCGTTGATAAAGGCAGCGCGCGAGCGGTTTCGCGGCACATGGCGTTTCAGCCAACGGGCCACAAAGCGCATCAGCGGCCATGGCCTGCCGATGATCGTATCAAAAATGGTTTCTGACGCGGCATAGAGATTTCGGGAGACAGCATCCGCCCCCTGCGGGATGGACAGCCCGACCTCGGCAAAGCGATCAAGCGGGATCTGGTGCTGGCGGGCGATGATCTCGATGAATTCCTCGCGCACCTGCTGTTGAGACGCTGGGTCC
>RFSU01000334.1 GCA_009923795.1 Sphingomonadaceae bacterium | reverse complement strand
TTGATCTGGATGAACTGTGCCAAGCGGTTCGGGATGGGTTAAGGCGGCGCGGCATTTCCCCTGTTCAGCCGAACCTGACCGAAGCAGATGCAGCCCTGTCCCTGATCGGTCGATCAGCGGCGATGCAGGAAGTCTATCGGACGATTGCACGCGTTGTTCCCAATGATCTGACAGTCTTAATTCTCGGAGAAAGCGGCACGGGCAAGGAGCTAGTGGCGCGTGCCATTCATGATCTGGGCGGCCGAAAGGCGTTTCCCTTTGTCGCGATCAACATGGCAGCCATCCCGCGAGAATTAATTGAAGCTGAATTATTTGGGCATGAACGCGGCGCCTTTACCGGCGCGCAGGCCCGCAGCGCTGGACGGTTTGAGCAGGCCGCGGGCGGCACACTCTTTCTGGATGAGATTGGCGATATGCCAATGGAAGCGCAAACTCGGCTTTTGCGCGTGCTCCAATCTGGCGAGTTTACGACTGTTGGTGGCAACCGGTCGATCAAGGCGGATGTCCGCATCATCGCGGCCACACATAAGGATTTACCAGCTTTGATTGCCGCGGGCCAATTTCGCGAGGATCTCTACTTCCGGCTGAATGTTGTGCCGGTTGCTCTGCCGCCTCTGCGTCAGCGGATTTCAGATATAGGTCTATTGTCACAGCATTTTTTGGATCGTGCAGCTGCCGACGGATTGCCGCGAAAAGGTATTTCTACCGCTGCCATATTGCGGCTGTCGGACCATGATTGGCCGGGCAATATCCGGGAACTGGAAAATCTCATGCGGCGCCTGGCGGTGCTCGTGCGGGATGATGTCATTGGACCTGAAATCATTGATCAGCAGCTTGTTGGTAGGCCCGCCCGGGCAGAGACCCAAATTGCAATTGCCCGGACTGGCCTGGCGCAGGCAGTTGAGGCGCATCTGAGCGGCTATTTTGCCGAATTTGGAACCAATCTTCCGCCCGATGGCCTGTATGATCGCATCTTGGAAGATATGGAGCGGCCGCTGTTAATGGCAACAATGGCTGCAGTTCGGGGTAATCAGCTTCGGGCGGCGCGCCTATTGGGCATTAATCGCAATACTTTGCGCAAAAAGCTAAATGATCTCGCGATTGACCCGGCGGTTGGTCGGCGCTGATTATCGCAATTTTAGAAGGCTGTGCTTGATCTGCAACGCGGG
>RFSU01000333.1 GCA_009923795.1 Sphingomonadaceae bacterium | reverse complement strand
GAATGGTTGCCCAGCGTCAGGCAATCGGCCCCCGCCTCGAAAAGCTCCCGCGCCGTATTTTCGGTAATGCCAAAGCCAGCCGCCGCATTCTCAGCATTGACGATGACAAATTCCAGATCGAGCTGGCGACGCAGGGCGGGCAGATGGTCGGCTAGGCCGTCCCGGCCCGACTTGCCGACCACATCTCCGAAAAAGGCAAAACGCATCTTAAAAATCCTCTCGCAGAGCCATATAGCGCGTCTGCGTCAAAATACCGTCTAAAGGCTGATCATGATCTTCGCGAGGTACTAAGGCCACCCTTTGAGCCTCGAAGGCTAGACCGATGGCCACGACCGGATGGCGGGCGCGTAGGGCCTCAAGGGTGCGATCATAATGGCCCTGCCCATAACCCATCCGATGGCCCAGATCGTCAAAGGCGAGCAGGGGCACAATCACCAGATCCGGGTCGAGTTGCGCGGCCTCAGGACCCGGCTCAGGCACGCCAAAGGCGCTCTTGATCAGAGACTGACCGGGCGACCAGAGGTGAAAGCTCAAGGGAAGGCCAGAGCCCTTGGGGGCCGTACGCGGCAGGACAATCTGCGCCCCCGCCGCTGCAAACCTTGCCAGCAAAGGGGCCGGATCGATCTCAGAGCCCATCGGCTGATAGCCCGCGACCACTGGGAACCGGCCCAAAAAAGACTGGGGCAGATCGTCAGCGGCGGCGGTACCAGCCCCCGGCGCCTTGCGAAAGGCCTCGGCCCGCACCGCCTTCATCTGGGCGCGCAACATCGTCTTGGCGGAAGCGGCAGAGGCGTGAACCATCGGTCTTTAAGGCCCAAGACCCTGCAACCAAGGCCGAAAGAAAAAGGGTGGCGGCGCCGTAGCAGCCGTGAAGACGTGTTCAATCCCCTCGGACCTGGCTTGCCAGGTGGGCCCCGTATGCCCGAAACCACGGTCGCGGGCAGGAACAGGTCCCTATGAGGTTGATTAAGGTCCCCGGGATTAGAAGTCTTCGACGCGAAACACAGCAAGACCCGCCGCCCCTAAGGTAGGGGACCGGGGGCCTGACCTCAAGCCTCGAATGAAATCTAACGGCCCGCGCGCCTCAGGCGGGTTCTGTCGATCCTACGGCCCGGTGGACGATGGCCTCAATCTTGCGGGCCGCCGCGTCCAGGGCCTTGGCGCTGTTC
>RFSU01000332.1 GCA_009923795.1 Sphingomonadaceae bacterium | reverse complement strand
ACCGTGCGGGAAGCGCGTCGATCCGCTTGAATATTGAAGATAGGCGATGTCATCCGCTGCGGCGGACGGAAGCGGGGCTTCCACCGCGGGCTCCGCACCAAAAGCTTCCCAGCTGATCGTTTCAGCGCCGACAAGACGCCCGGCGTCCGGTGCCATATTTTCCAGCGATTCCGGGTAGATGAGGAACTTGGGTTCGGCGCTCTTCATTTGCACGGCCAGCTGATCCACATAGGAATCACGCCCGCCAAATGAGGTGGGCAGGGGCAGGGGCACCGGCCATGCACCGGCATAGACAGTGCCGAAGAACAAGGCTGCGAATTCGGGAGATGTCTCTGCGATCAGCGCAATCCGGTCACCGGGCGCGACACCTTTGCCGATGAGGCGATAGGCCATGTCGAGCGCATCGCGGCGCAGTTCCGAATAGGGATAGGGTCGCGCCAGATTGCCGCGCGGATCATGAAAATTGAGGCCGCGAACGCCGGTCGCTGCATAGTCCAGCGCTTCGCCGAGCGTGGCAAAATCAGACATGCGTCGGGGCAGACTGTCCCGCGTTGGCGTGGCCTGGAGTGTCGACGTGGCCGGCGTCGTGGTGGTCCGGTCAAGGCTATCCTGCACGGAGTATCCCAACTTCATCATGGCGTTGGCCTTTTGGCTCAGACGCACGTTGCAATCCCATTCGCGACGATTGTAGCGAACGCTTCCAATCCTGCGGGACTATGGCACAATTTGGGCCGGACATAAGACATGAAACGATTCATCGCACCTAAACCGCTCAATAGCGCGGATTTGCGTCAATTCGCGCTGACCTATGTCAGTCGATACGCCACATCCCGGCACAAGCTCGCCACCTATTTGAACCGGAAAATTCGCGAACGGGGCTGGGAAGAGGAAGGCGCGCCGCCGGTGGAGGCTCTTGTTGCCGATCTTGCGGCGAACCGTTTTGTCGATGACCGGGCCTATGCCGAGATGAAGGCGGGCGGCCTTTCGCGCCGTGGCTATGGCCCGCGCCGCGTCCGTCAGGCGCTCGATGCGGCCGGAATTGAGGAAGGCGATGCCGCAGAGGCCTTGCGCGGCGCAGAGGCGGATAGCACGGCTGCTGCTCTTGCCTATGCCAAAAGGCGGCGCTTAGGTCCTTTTTCCCCGCACCCTGATAACCCGGAACATCGCCGC
>RFSU01000331.1 GCA_009923795.1 Sphingomonadaceae bacterium | reverse complement strand
TTAGCATTAAAAAATCATATATCTGTGATTTGCAGCTCAATATAATTGCCGCATTGCCACTTGTTCTGACATATCAGGGTCATCGTAAAATAGGATGAATTACATGAAGACGACGGCACGTGCGGTGGTTATTGGCGGCGGCGTAGTCGGCGTTAGCACCTTGTATCATCTTGCCAAAATGGGGTGGAGCGACGTTGTCCTGCTGGAGCGTAAGGAACTGACGTCCGGGTCAACATGGCATGCAGCGGGCCTTCTGCCCTTGTTCAACCTCAGCTATTCGGTCGGTAAGCTGCACCAATATTCGGTTGGGCTGTATCCGAGCCTGGAAGAAGAAACCGGCCTGAATGTCGGCTTCTCACAGGTGACCAATATTCGCCTCGCCACCACCCGCGATCGGATGGATGAATATCAATATTATGCAGGCGTCGCCCGGACGATCGGGGTGGATGTGAATTTCCTGACGGCGGAGCAAGTCAAAGAGATTTGGCCTTTATGCAATACGGACGGGGTGATCGGGGCCATTCAGCATCCGGAAGATGGCTATATCCAGCCCGCCGATTTGACACAGGCGCTGGCCAAGGGCGCGCGCCAACGCGGCGCGACGATTTATCGCAACACAACGGTCAACGCGATTACGCAGCAGCCAAATGGCGAGTGGCTGATCTCAACCGATCAGGGCGACATCACCTGCGAACATGTCATTTCCTGCTCGGGCAATTTTGCGCGGCAGACAGGGGCTATGGTCGGCCTCGATATTCCGGTCATTCCGGTCGAACACCAATATATCGTGACGGAACAGCATCCGGCGATCATGGAGCGCAAGCGGCAGGGCTTGCCCGAAATGGGCGTTTTGCGGGAATCCGACGCAAGCTATTATATGCGCGAAGAAGCAGGTGGCCTGTTGCTTGGGCCGTATGAAGTCGGGGCACCCGCCTGTTATGTCGATGGCCCAGCGGCAAACAGCGAATATGAGCTTTTCCCCGACGCGTTGGAACGGCTTGAGCCTTATATTTTGGCGGCGATGAGCCGTGTGCCCGCCTTTGGAGAAGTGGGCATTAAGAAGGTGTATAACGGCGCAATCGCCTATACGCCGGATGGATCGCCCATTGTCGGGCCGGCTTGGGGCCTGAAAAACTTCTGGCTCAATGAAGGGCATAGCTTTGGCGTGACAGCGGCTGGCGG
>RFSU01000034.1 GCA_009923795.1 Sphingomonadaceae bacterium | reverse complement strand
GCGGGGCCGGGGCGACCTGTGCCGGGCGGCTGGTCTGGGCCGGAACCTCCATCACAGCGGCAGCAGGCGGGCTGCTCACGGCCGCCTCATTTTCGATCACCGTCACGGGCGGCGGCGGCTCCAAAGCCTTAAGTCGGCTGTCTGTTGATGAGGCCAGCGTCTTGACCGCCTCTTCGAGTTTGCGCAGCCGATTGCCATCTGTCTCCACCTGTCCGGTGAGCATCCGCAATTGCGACTCAAGGGCATCTAAACGCGATGTCAGGTCGGTCAGCGGGGCAGTGGTTGCTGGCACTGCCGGTCCAACATTTCCAGTGGCCAGTCCAATTTCAGGCTGCACCTGTGGGGCGCCCGGAAAGACCTTGCGCTGCACGGCCCGCATCTCGCGCTCCAGCTTATTGACCCGCAATTCGACGTCATTGGACTGTGCCATCAACGGCATAGAGGAAGCAGCAGAAAGCAATGCTACGGAAATCAAGGCAAAACGCATTGTGAAAATCCCTGAAAGATCAACTCTTATCGACTTTGGACCAGACCGGATGCGCGATCAAGGCTGTGTCGGTGCTGGCGCGACTGTTGGTTCTGGCGCGGGGGCCGAAGGGCGTGCCGCAAGGGCCGCTGCATTAACTGGCACATTCGATAATGTCTGGTTTGCCGGACCAAGCGGCGGAACCGAGACGCCCCCGATGGTGACGGCAATCTGGTCTGCCCGGCCCGTGCGAATCATTGGCCCATTTGCTTCAGGAGGCACGGCGTAGCTTTCCCCCTTTTTGATGATGCCTTGGAACAGGACCTTGCCCGTTTTGTCGTAAATTCTGACCCAGACATCATCGATGGCCATCAACAACACTGGCCCGGTTGGCAGTGCGGCCGGGGCGACGGGTGCCGCCGCCGGACGGACAGGCACCGCAGGACGCGGGGCTAAGGGTGCTTGTTCAGCCTCGGCCGATTGGGGATCAAACAGGGTGCTGCGCCACAGTCCATAGCCGCCAACAAATGCCAGCATGATTAGGGCGGCTGTCCAAGCCAACCATTTCGGCGGGATTCGGGCCGGATCGGCGACATTGTCGCCAGATGCCGCCGTCCAGCTGTCCTGATCGCGGCCCAGCTCAACGCGCAAATCCCGGATCAGGACAACTTCGTCTTCCCCCACAATGCGGGCAAAGGCGCGGACAAATCCCGTCGCATAGGTGAAGGAGGGCAATGTCGAAAAGTCATTCGATTCAATGGCTTCCAAATGACGCAAAGGAACGCGGGTTTCGTCCGCGATATCAGACAGGTTGAGCCCTGCCGCCAAGCGCGCGGCGCGAAGCCGATCGCCAACACGGTCAAGTGCCAACATAGGGGCGTCTGTCAGTGCGTCCGACATGGTCCGTTCCGCATTCCCTTAATGTCCCATTGGGAAGATTATTTTGTCATGAGATAACATAGATTGGCGTGGCTGACGACTCGTTTGAGCGGCGACCAAACCCCTATGCAATATCAACGGATTGGCTGCGCGCCCATTCACTTAGGGCATCTCGTAAATTGCGGGGCGGATCGGCTAATAGCTTTTCCATCATGGGCTTGGCGGCGCACAGATCAAGCGACCGAACCATGGCCTTTACAGGCGGTATGGCCGCCGGGGTGATGGACAGCCGTTCAAAGCCGATGGCTAGCAAGGCCATAGCCTCCAAAGCGCGGCCACCCATTTCACCGCAAATGGTAACAGGTGTATTGGCCTCCCGACAGGCGATCAGCACACGCCGCAAGAATCGCAATATCGCCGGGGACAGCCAGTCATAACGTTCTGCCAATTTCGGGTTGGCGCGGTCTGCGGCAAAGAGAAATTGGGTCAGGTCATTGGTGCCGATCGACACAAAATCAACTTTGGGCAAGAGCACGTCGAGCATCTCGGCAAGCGCCGGCACCTCCAGCATCGTCCCATAGTGGATGCGCGAGGGGAGCTGGCGGCCTTGTTTGGCAATCCAGTCCCGCTGGCGCTCAAAAATGGCCTTGGCCTCTTCAAATTCCCAAGGTTCCGACACCATTGGGAACATCACATTGAGGGTGCGACCGGCGGCCGCTTCCAATAGCGCGCGGGCTTGCGCCTTCATCAGGCCGTCGCGTTCCAGCGCAAGCCGCAGGGCGCGCCATCCCATGGCCGGATTTTCTTCCACATGCCCATCAAAGCGCAAATAGGGGAGGGCCTTATCCCCCCCGATATCGACCGTGCGAAAGACAACGGGCCGGTCGCCTGACGCATCCAGAACATCGCGATAGAGCCGCTGTTGGCGCTCTCGCTGCGGCATTGTGGCGGACACCAGAAACTGAAACTCTGTACGGAACAGGCCAATGCCATCTGCCCCTGTCACATCCAACTGGGCAATATCATCGCGCAAGCCCGCATTGACCATCAATGTGATGCGGGTGTCGTCCTTTGTAACCGGCGGTTGCGACCGCAAGGCGGCATAGCCCGCGCGGCGCTTTTGCGATACCTGAAGGCCACTTTCAAAGGCCTGCTCCATCGCCGGGCTGGGGCGCACAAAGGCAGCGGACTGCCCGGCGTCGAGCAGAACAAGATCGCCTTCGCCAATCATCCGCCGCACGCCTTTGACGCGGCCCAGAACTGGAACGCCCATGGCGCGCGCCACAATCGTCACGTGCGCGGTCAGCGACCCTTCTTCAAGGACAACACCTTTCAAGCGCCGCCGATCATATTCCAAAAGCTCGGCCGGCCCCAAATTGCGGGCGATCAAAATCGTGTCCTGGCGCAAACCGGCCTGCGCGGCAGAACCAAGTTGACCCGAGACAATCCGGAGCAGCCGATTGGCCATATCCTCCAGATCATGCATGCGGTCTGCCAGCAGTGGATCGTCAATTTGGCGCATCCGCATGCGGGTGCGTTGCTGGACGCGTTCGATTGCGGCTTCCGCTGTCAGGCCGCTGTCAATCGCCTCATTAATGCGCCGACGCCAGCCTTCATCATAGGCGAACATCTTATACATTTCGAGGACTTCGCGATGCTCGCCCTCAACGCCAAATTCGGCTTCGCTTGCCATGCGCTCAATCTGTTCACGCATCTTGTCAAAGGCGGCGTAAACACGGTGACGTTCCGCTTCGATATCTTCGGCAACCGTATGTTCAATCGTGACGCGCGGCTGGTGAAACACGGCATAGCCCGACGTCATACCATCCACGAGCTTCAGGCCTGACAGGCGTTGGGACGTTGTATCTTGGATCTTGCTGCCGCGCCGTTCGGCATTGTCGATCAGCCCTGCATTAGCGATCAGTTCCGACAGAACCATGGCCACCGTCTGAAGCGCCTCAATTTCCAGCTCTTCATATTTGCGCGATTCGATATGCTGAACGCACAAAACACCAACAGCGTCTTCTTTGCGGATGATGGGCACACCGGCAAAGCTATGAAACAGGTCTTCGCCCGTTTCCGGCTTATAGGCAAAATCAGGGTGGCTGGTGGCTTCATCCAGATTGAGCGTCGCCATTTGTTCGGCAATCGTGCCGACAAGCCCTTCACCCATGGACAGCCGTGTCACGTGCACAGCCTCTTGCTTCAGCCCCTTGGTCGCGAACAATTCCAACAGGCCATCGCGGCGCAAATAGATGGAGCAGACTTCGCTTTTCAGCACGCCCGCAATGGTTGCCACCACTTGGTTGAGTTTCGCCTGCGCACTGGTGCGCGACGCCATCACTTCGTGAAGGCGGATCAAAATCTCCCGCGAGGCAGAGGCGGCACTTATGGGCATGAGTCGGCGCTAGCAGTTTGTGGCCTCAGATGCCAACGTCAAGAAAATCGAATGCAGCCGTTTAGCCGTCAGGGGCGGGCAAGCTTGCCGCCGGAACAGGCATAGGTCATGGCCATGTCCACCAATGTGCCGGGGCTGACATACTCATATTTCGGGGCATAATCCGCGCCCTGCCAATCTTGGGATTTCGTGCCGCCATCAAATCGCACATAGTTCAGCGCCGCCACAGATCGGGCGCGACAGTGAAAGCTATAGCGCACCCGCTCTACCGCTGCTTTGGTGCCTGGGCCGCGCATTTCCACATAGACTTGGGCGACAGCAAAGTCGCGCATGCCGCGAAGGGGCGGCGCAGTTTTTAAACTGCTAACATCGACAAGAAGTTGTCGCCCGCCGCTGCTTTGTCCCAATAAGGTTAGAGGCCTTGGCCATTGTGGCTGGACTGTGGGCGGTGGGGCAATAGCCTGCGCCGTCAGCGGCGCCGACATCAGCCACCCCGCAAGGGCCATGAACCATCGCAGCAGCATCAGGCGATTTGAGCATCTCGCGCTGGAACGGGCAGGTCATTCCCTCGAGCATCCGCCCGCTTTTTGCCGCGTGCCAATTCCGTCTTTAACGCGCGGCGATAATGATCGAAATCGAGCTGAATCGTGTGGCGGCGGGCGGCATAATATTGGCCGGTGTAATAGTCCTCATCCGCTGCGATGATGCGCTGCATCTCCGCCTCTGGTGGCAGCGCATAGTCTCCCGCCAGATAGGCGGCGACCAGCTTGGATTGCTGCTCGGCAAAATTGACAAGCGTGGGCAGCGGTTGCGCCAACCCCATATAAAAGAGATCGGGCACGCCGAGTTTCATGATGCGCTTGAACAAAGGGGGTGGCCGATTGTCGGCATCCGCCTGAAAAGCCGGGTCGCTGAAAAAGGGGAATTTAATGTCATAGCCCGTGGCCCAGATGATGGCGTCCACCTCTTCGCGGCTGCCGTCGTCAAAGACCACATATTTCCCATCCAGCCGATCAATCCCCGGCTTCATGCGGATATCGCCGGATCCTGCCCGTAACAAAAACTCGCCAGATACCGTGCCATGGCTTTCAAACGGGCCAATTTCGGGTTCGGGCAGGCCATAATCGCGCATCCGCCCGACCAGATTTTTGATCAGCTTTTCCCCGATTTTCTGGCGCAGCCATTTGGGCATCCAAGCGGGCGCTGGGTTTTTATCGAGCGGTTGGCCTTTGTAATATTTTGGAAAAATCCAGACCCCGCGCCGGGCCGAGACAAAAAGCTTCTGCGCAATTGGGCGCTGAGAGAGTTCAGAGGCAATGTCCATCGCACTATTGCCCATGCCGACGACCAACACCTTCTTGCCCACGCAATCAATCGGTTCGAACGGACTACGATAGCTGTGGGAATGGATTTGCGGACCGTCAAATTTGCCCGGATAATCGGGGATGCGCGCCGCCCAATGATGCCCGTTGCACACCGCCAGCGCGTCATAATGCCGTACCTCGCCAGTGGAGAGCGTGATGGCCCAGCCGCCGCCCGATTGCCGCTCTGCCGTGTCCACCCGTGTGTTGAAGCGGATGTGCCGTCGCAGATCGAAATGATCGACATAATCATGGAAATATTGGAGCAACTGGGCGTGGTGCGGATAGTCTGGCCAATCGGCAGGCACCGGATAATCTTCAAAGGCCAGCCGCCATTTGGACGTGTCGATATGCAGGCTCTGGTAGCAAGCCGACATGCCGTTCGGGTTGTTATAATACCAATTGCCGCCAATATTGTCGGACGCTTCGAAGATGTCGAAGGGGATGTGATAATCTTGCAGCCTTTTGGCCGTGGTGAAGCCGGAACAGCCGGCACCGATGATGCAAATTTTCGGACGTGTCATGGCCGCAGAATGCCCGGACGGCTTGGGAATGCAACTCTTTATCGTGCGCAGAGCTGCCAAAACTCAGATGGCGTTGACCGGAAGTTTCAGCTGCACCTTATGCCCCGGCTCTGCGGGCGGCAATCGACCAGCGCGGATGTTCACCTGTAATGCGGGGAGGATGAGCAAAGGGGCCTCCAGCGTCTGATCTCGGGCCTCGCGCATCGTCACAAAGGCGTCTTCGCTGATGCCGGATTTGACATGGACATTGTGATCCCGCTGGGCCGCGATGCTCGTTTCCCAAGCAGGTTTAGTCCGGTCAGCGGGCGGATAATCATGGCCAACAAAGATCCGGGTGTGTGCAGGCAGAGCCAGTATGCGCTGAATGGAATGATAGAGGGTCCGCGCGTCTCCGCCCGGAAAGTCGGCTTGTGCCGTGCCATAATCTGGCATGAACAGGGTGTCGCCCACAAAGGCGGCATCGCCGATCACATAGGTCAGACAGGCAGGGGTATGGCCGGGCGTGTGCAGCGCCGTGATCGTCATATTGCCGAGCGGCAGGGTCTCCCCTTCGGCGAGAAGAATATCAAAGGCTGCGCCATCGGGCCTGACATCTTCGGCCTCAAACAGCGGCGCAAAGATCGCCTGAACCTGTGTGATGCGTGTGCCGATGACAACGGGTACGCCCGTCTTTTCCCGAATATGGTGCGCACCAGACAGATGGTCTGCATGGGCATGCGTTTCCAGCACATAGCGCAGATCCAGCCCCTGATCGGCAATGGCCGACATAAGGGCATCTGCGGATTGGGTTGAGATACGGGCCGTGCGCGGGATGAAGTCCAGCACCGGGTCGATGATTGCGGCTGCCCGAGTGGCTGGATCATGCACCACATAGCTGACCGTATTGGTCGCTGGATCGAAAAACGCCTGAACCTCGGGGTGCATCGGAATATCTCCATCCAGCAAATTATGTTATATATATTAGCAGTTGCTAATTTAGAATCAAGCGATATAAAAATCGCATGTTTGATCTTGCCCGTTTCAACATCGCCCAATTTGAAGAGAGCGCGGGCCGCGCGGCGGCGTTGTTGCGGCTTTTGTCCAATGAGCGCCGCTTGATGATCCTTTGCCAGCTGATTGGCGGGGAACTCTCTGTCGGCACATTGCAGGGCCGCCTTGGTCTGTCGCAATCAGCCCTGTCGCAATCAGCCCTGTCGCAACACCTTGCCCGGCTGCGTGCGGATCGAATTGTCGCCACGCGCCGCGAAGGACAGACAATCTTTTATCGGATCATCGATCCCGCAGCCCTGCACTTGCTTGAAACGCTGGCGGATCTTTTTTGTCCCCCAGACATGCGGGGCCTGTAACATGGATGACGATCTTTCCCGCCGACTGCGGGCGGCCTAACCATGACAGAAGCGCTGCTTCTCGCGGCGGCCGGGGGCATGTTGATCGGCATTTTGCTCACGCTTTTTGGTGGGGGCGGGTCGGTGCTGGCGACCCCTTGGCTTATTTACATTGTCGGCCTGGCCGATGTGCATATGGCCATTGGCACGTCTGCAGCTGCTGTTGCGGTAAATGCCCTGTCTGGCCTTGCGGTTCAGGCGCGGGCGGGACGTGTCAAATGGCCCTGCGCCATTGTCTTTGGACTTGCCGGGCTGATGGGGTCCTTGGCGGGCGCGCATGTTGCAAAGCAGGTTGATGGGGCGCTGCTGCTGCAATGGTTTGCCATTGCGATGATCGCCATTGCTCTCTCCATGCTCATCCCCCGCGCTTCGGAAGGGGATCCGGCGGTTCGGCTCACTCCGCTTATGGTCTTGAAATTGGCCCCGGTCGGGCTGGCGGCAGGCTTTGCTGCAGGCTTTTTCGGCATTGGGGGTGGCTTTCTCATTGCTCCCGGCCTGATGGCGTCAACTGGCATGACCTTGTCCAACGCGGCCGCCTCGTCGCTCGTCTCGGTCAGTCTGTTTGGTGGGGCGACAAGCCTGTCCTATGCTGTGGATGGGCAAGTAAACTGGCCGCTCTTTGCCGCATTGGTGACGGGCGGCGGCGCGGGTGCATTGCTCGCTGCACCCCTATCCAATTGGCTTGCCAACCGCTTGGTGATTGCGCGCACGGTCTTTGCTCTCATGATCTGCGCGGTCGCGGCCTATATGCTGCTGCGCTAAATCAGCGCACCAATTGCCCGCCTTTGATCACGCCCTTAACGCGTTCGAGCGTGCGGATGTCGCGGGAGGGATCCCCCTCTACCGCAATCAAATCCCCAAAGCGCCCCACCGCAATGGCGCCGACATCTTGTTCGCGCATCATGACCTTGGCGGCATCGCGGGTGGCGGATTGAATGGCCTGCATCGGTGTCATCCCATGGTGCACCATATAGGCAAATTGCCGGGCATTCAGGCCATGGGGATAAACGCCGCTGTCCGTGCCGAAAGCAATGGGCACGCCCATCTCAACCCCGCGCCGAAACATTTGGCGCTGCACATCGGTGGTTTCCCGGTTCTTGCGCAGATATTCTGCCGGCCAGCCTTCGCGGGTGCCAACCTCATCAATATAGTCGCCGTTAAATATGTCCATGACGAGCCAGACGCCCTGCGCCTTGGCCAACGCCAGACCCTCTTCATCAATCAGGCTGGCATGTTCGATGGAGCGGACTCCGGCTCGGATGGCCGCCTTTATGCCTTCGGCCCCATGGGCATGGGCCGTCGCATAGCTGCCATGGGCCGTGGCGACGGCGACAGCGGCGCGCATCTGATCTTCGGTTAACTCAAGCTGACCCGGCTCTGTTCCGATCGCCAGCACCGCACCCGTTGCAATGAGTTTCAGGAAATCCGCCCCGCCATTGAACAAGGCCTCGGCATTGCGGGTCACTTCGGCAGGCGTTGACGACACCCCGGCCCGCATTTCTGGCGGCACAGCCCCTGCCGGCAGTCCGTTAATCTCCCCGCCGCCGCCAGCTATGGTGATATAGGCGCCGACAACGGCCATGCGCGGGCCGGGGACCAGCCCTTTATCAATCGCATCGCGCAGGCGGACATCGCCAAAGGCCCGGAAGCTCCCCACATCACGCACGCTGGTGAACCCTGCCATCAGCGTATCATAGGCGTTGCGCGCGCCGATAAAGGCCGTCTCTGCGGCATCACGTTTGATCGGCTCTGCAATATCTGCCCCTTGGCCAACATCGGCCAAATGCGTGTGCAGGTCGATCAAGCCCGGCAAAACAGTGTAACGCTGCCAATCAACGACCCGCGCCCCTTTTGGGGGCCGGGCGCAGCGGCCAATGGTGATCCGGCTGTCGATAATGGTGATGCAGCTTTTGGGCAGGACGCGCCCCGCCTCGACATCGACAAGCTGGCCGGCCTTCACATAGACCGTCTCCGCGCGCGCCTGCATCCCCATGAACAGGGCCGCGAAGCAGGCGAGCGCGGGTCGGATCATGCTTGTTCCAAAATCTTGCGTCCGGGCCGAACTGCCATGCGATGGCTTGGCTTTGTCTTCAAAGATACATCGCGGACGGTGTCCATAAACACCCATTCATTGGTCGCCGCCTTGGGCGTGAGGGAGAGGTGCATATAGCCCCGGTTGGACGTATCCACCCAGCGCAGTTCCTGCTTATTACGGGCGAGAATGTCCCGCGCGATGCGGCTTGGATCGGTGCCCGCCGTTGAGGATTCGATGCCCGGGCTGCTGACGCTGTGTCCGCCAAATTCAACACCTGCCGGACGGCCATCCTCCGGCAAATCAAACGCCCAGCCATTATGGCTGTCGCCCGAGACGACAACGAGGTTGAGGTCATGTTTCTGCGCGGCGGCAAAGACGCGGCTCCGGGCGATCGGATAGCCGCCCCAATTGTCAAAATTATAGGGCAGGTCGGCCTTTGCCGCGGCGATCCCCTGACGCACATAGCCCTTGCGGGAGTCCTGCGCGTCTGCCGGGAACCAGTTGAGCGCTTCGTCCGGCGTGTAATTATAGCCCATATTGGTGCCCGTGCCGAGCACGGCCCAAGTGCCTTTTGTGCGGGCAAATTGGTGGAAAAGCCAGCTTTCCTGTTCCGTCCCCATCATGGTGGAGGCTGGATCCCGCCAGGCCCCGTCGCGGAATTCCGCTAGCGCCTTGGCCGGGTCTGCGGCCTTCATCAAATCCCCAGCCCAATAGGGCTTGGTGCGGGCGACCATGCGCGTATCGGTGCGGAAATAGCTCCCAAGATCGCCAAATTCATAGGTTTTCCAGGGCTGCTCACCAACGGGGAGCCATTCGCGCCAGACCTGCATGGCGGCGTTGCGGCGGGATGACCAATCGCCTTCGTCCGGCGTGTGGTTCTGAGCCCCGCCTTCCCAGCTGTCATTCGCGCCTTCATGGTCATCCGTATTCGGGATCCAGGGGAAGTTGGCATGCAGTGCCTGCAGCTGCGGGTCCGCGCGATAGCTGGCATAACGCAGGCGATAATCCGCCAGCGTCAGAATTTCGCCTGCCGGGAAAATCCGGGCGGAGAATTTGGCTCCGCTGTCGTAACCGCCCCGGCCATATTCATAAATATAGTCGCCCATGTGCAAAACGAGATCAATGTCGTCGCGTGCGGCGGCGTGGCCATAGGCATTAAACTCTCCAAAGCCCAAATTAGAGCAGGAGAAGATGGCAATGTTGAACTTGGCAGCCTTGCCGACGGGCAGGGTCTTTGTGCGGCCAATGGGGGAGATGCTGCCATCGGGCGCAATGAAACGGAACCAATAAAATTTGCCCGGTTGCAAGCCATCAACGGTGATCTTCACCGTATGGTCGCGCCAAGGGCCTGTGATCATCTGTCCGCCAGTGACAATCTTTGCAAAGTCCCGCGTGTCGGACACTTCGACCCGCACTTTGGAGGGGCTTCCGGTTGCACTCACATAGCGTGTCCAAAGCAGCATGGAATCAGGGCCCGGCTCGCCAGAAGCGACATTATGGGTAAAGCCGGTCAGCCCCAAAAGCGCTTGTGCCGCCAATTGCCCGCCCGGCAGCAACAGGCCGCCAATGCCAAAGCCTGCCGTTGCGATCAAAGCACGGCGGTTAATCTTGAGTGTCATAGCTGGAACTTCCCCTTGGCTTGCGCGCAGGGTGCCATCATCCCGCGCGCCGCCGTGTGTAAGAGCATTATGCGAATTCTTAATGACAACAGGGGGCCTTAGTCGCGGTAGCTGCTGTCGATGCGGTCGAGCTTGCGGAGCAAGGCGGGCCAGGCCAGACCGCGCGCCAACATCCCCATGCCGGGGCCAGAGGATTGGCTTTCCACCTTTTGCGGCGTGCCCTGTGGTGGTGTGTTCAGGCCATCGCGCCCGGCGCTCAGCATCTTTACCTGCGCATCGCAGGCGCGTTCGAGGAAATAGAGCCGCAAGAAACATTCCGCGACAGACGGACCGACCGCAAGCGTCCCGTGGTTGCGCAGGATCATCATATTCTTGTGGCCCATATCTTCGACCAATCTTTCGCGCTCCTCCAGGTCGGTCGCGATGCCTTCATAGTCATGATAGGCAATGTCGTGCAGAGCGACCATCGCGGTTTGCGTGTGCGGCAATAGGCCTTCGGACATGGCGCTCACAGCCTGCCCCGCGGGCGTGTGCAAATGCATAACGGCATGGGCATCCTCGCGCGCCATATGGATGGCGGAATGGATGGTAAAGCCCGCCGGGTTAACGGGGTGTGCCGTCGGCACCACGGGCTGACCGTCCACATCAATCTTCACAAGGCTGGACGCCGTAATTTCTTCAAACATCATGTCATAGGGATTGATCAGGAAATGATGCTCCGGCCCCGGTACGCGCGCGGAGAGATGGGTGAAGATCAGATCATCCCAGCCATAAAGCGCAACCAAGCGATAGGCGGCCGCCAGATCAACACGGATCGCCCATTCCTCATCACTCACAGCCGCGCGAACATGATCATCATTGGCGACAGTTCCGGTTTTCATGACAGTGGCCATGGGACTCTCCTCATATTTGATTTTCATCAGATTATCATGTGCCCGGCAAAAGGCCAGCCTTGCTATCCCTCTTCTTTCTACCGGATCAGGCCATCCAACCAGCGTTCGGCAAGATGGCCCGCCTCCTGCGCGGCAAAGGGGGCGTCGCCCAAGCTCAGTTCCAGCCAGAGGCCGTCCACAAGGGCTGTGAGGGCAACGGCGGTTAGGCGGTGATCCTGCCCCGGCGCATAATCGTGAAGCAGCCGCTCCAGCGCGCGCCTGTTCTCGGCATAAATGTCATCATGCAGCTTGGCGATGGCGGCATCTGTCCGCTTGAGGCTCCAAAAGGCGAGCCATGTGGACAGCAGCTCCCCATCGGCAATGGTCGGGGCAAAGCTGGCGGTCAGATAGGCGAGCAAGCGCGCACGCGGCGTGTCTGGCGCTTGCGCCACGGCTGTGTCGAGGGCGGCCTGAACGCGCTGCCCCGTCTGGCGATAGGTTTCCGCCACAAGATCATCAATGCCCGCGAAATAATGGCGCAGCAGGCCGGGGGAAACGCCCGCTTCTGCGCAAATTTCCCGCACAGACGTTCCATGCGCCCCTTTGCGCGCCAGCGTGCGGGCACAGGCAGCGATCAGCGCCAGTCGTCGTTCATCGGCCGGGGCACGGTGAAAAGAGGCTCTGCTGTCATGCGCTTGCGGCTGGCTCATGGGCTTGTTATACAACTGTATAACAGAGGTGTGCAATGGCGACGGCAGTTATGAATTCCAATCAACCCGATGATCTCGACGGCATGAGCCTGCCGGGCTGGGTCTATCATGATCCGGATTTCTTTAAGGTAGAGATGGAGCGGGTGATCCGCCCCAGCTGGCAAATCATGTGTCATCTCAGCGATGTTCCCAAAGCGGGCGATTGGCATGGCCTTGAGTATCTGGGCGAAAATGTCATCGTCATTCGCGGCGATGATGGTGCTGTTCGTGCCTTTCACAATGTCTGCCGCCACCGCGCCTCACGCCTTGTTGATGGGTCTTATGGCTGTGCGAAAAAGCTGGTCTGCCCCTATCATGGCTGGGCCTATGAGAAAGATGGTCGGCTGACGGGTGTGCCGGGCAAGGCGGATTATAATAGCCTCGACATGTCCAAACTGGGCCTCATCCCCGTGGAATGCGAAACATGGCGGGGCTTTATCTTCGTCCGCCTCGAGAGCCAAGGTCCGTCGGTTGCAGAGATGATGGCCCCTTATGAGGCGATGGTTGCGCCCTATCGCTTTGAAGAAATGACAGCCTTTGGCCGCGTCACGCTGCGCCATCGCACGGTGAATTGGAAAAATGTCGCCGATAATTATTCCGATGGCCTTCATATCCCTGTCGCCCATCCGGGGCTGACGCGATTATTCGGCCGCTCTTATGGGGTAGAAGCCAGCGCGCATGTCGACCGCATGTGGGGCGATCTGGTCGAACGGCCATCGAACAACCCGTCCGAGCGCGCGTATCAGGCGCTGCTGCCGCGTGTCGATCATTTGCCGGAGGACCGCCAACGTCATTGGCTCTATTTTAAACTCTGGCCCAATGTCGCCTTTGATATTTATCCCGATCAGGTGGATTTCATGCAGTTTATTCCGTTGACCGCCACAACGACGATGATCCGGGAAATTGCCTATTGCCTGCCCGATGATCGGCGCGAAATGAAGGCGGCGCGCTATCTCAATTGGCGGATCAACCGACAGGTCAATGCCGAGGATACGGTGTTGATCACCCGCGTGCAGCAGGGCATGGAAAGCACCAGCTATCTGCCCGGCCCCTTGGGGGACAGCGAAGTCTGCCTGCGGGCCTTTGCGTCCAAACTGCGCCACCTCATTCCCGAATCCTGCGGCAATACGCCGCCTGCCAGCTACGCCCCTGCGCGTTCAGAAAAGAGATAGATATGACCAAGCATTATGACGCCGTCATCATCGGTGCGGGCCATAACGGCCTTGTCTGCGCCTTCTACCTTGCCCAGGCCGGGTTGAAGGTCCGCATTGTCGAGCGCCGCGATATCGTCGGCGGGGCTGCAGTGACAGAAGAGTTCCACCCCGGCTTCCGCAATTCGGTCGCCAGCTACACCGTCAGCCTGCTGCAACCGCAGGTCATCCGCGACATGAAGCTGGAGGCCGAAGGCTATCGCGTGATCGAGCGGCCGATCTCCAACTTTCTGCCGCAGGAAGATGGCGGCTATCTGAAACTCGGCGGCGGACTGGAGCGGACGCAAGAGGAGTTCCGCCGTTTTTCGAAGCACGATGCCGATGTTCTGCCCGACTATTATGACTCGCTGGAAGTCGTGGCCGATGTGCTCCGCGATCTCGCGATGAAGAC
>RFSU01000330.1 GCA_009923795.1 Sphingomonadaceae bacterium | reverse complement strand
ACACGCTTTTGAAAAAACCAAGCATCATAAGTTTTTTTTGGTTCGCTGTAAGTAAATGCATTAGGGTTGATATTAATACGGGTATTTTTTCCATTAGCTACTTGATTGATAAATAAATCATCATCGCCACTTAGTAAATGTGTATGACTACTAAAACCTTTGTTAGCAATAAATAATTCTTTTTTATTCAAATGCAGTATATAAAGAAATGAGTTATTAATCAAAGAAATGAGTAACGAATTGAAGAAATGAGTAACGAATTATTGAAGAAAAAAAACTATCTAAATTACTTTAGTTTTTTCATATACAACAAGCTAATAAACATATACTATACATTACTACAAAACAAATACTATAACCTAATAAACATATATAACATATTATTTTAATCATCTGATTCAAAATAATCATCGGGTAATGGTAAAACACTCTGGGTTTTTTCACACCAAAGTCCTACTTCTTCTTTAGTTTCAGGACTATAAAGCATATTTTCACTGGATTTTAAATACTGGATTCCGTTATGAAATAAACGTTTTACTGTTACTTTTTTTTTCTCTTCTTGGGGTTCAACAGGTTTTTCTTTTTCTTTTTCTTGGGGTTTTTTAGATTCCTTTGCTGCTTTCTCCGCCTTCTCTAACGCTTTTTGCGCTGCCTTCGCTGCTTTCTCAACCTTCTCTTGCTCAACCTTAGCATCGCGATCTGCTTTTTCTTGTGCTCTTAGAGCAGCTTTATCCGCCTTTTCTTGTTCTGCCTTAGCATCGCGTTCTGCCTTTTCTTGTGCTTTTTGAGCTGCCTTTGCTGCTTTCTCTGCCTTCTCTTGTTCTGCCTTAGCATCGCGCTCTGCCTTTTCTTGTGCTGCCTTTGCTGCTTTCTCTGCCTTTTCTTGCTCAACCTTAGCATCGCGCTCTGCTTTTTCTAGTGCTTTTTGCGCTGCCTTTGCTGCTTTCTCTGCCTTTTCTTGCGCTAGTTTTGCTTCCTTATTCGCCTTTTCTTGCGCTTTTTGAACCCTTTTTTCTTCAGACATATTCTCTTCACCGCTCTTCAACGTTTCTTTATCTTCTGACACATCATCACTTGTCAGTTGCGCGAATAAGTCCGTTTTTTCTTCTTCTGAATCGTCTAAAACCAGAGTTTTCTTAGACTTTTTGGATTTAGAAAACACCGCAAAATGCTCACGAGGGATTTTAATACCCTGTTTTT
>RFSU01000329.1 GCA_009923795.1 Sphingomonadaceae bacterium | reverse complement strand
CGCCATTTCGGGACCAGCGCCATCCATTCGAGCAGATAAGAAGAAAAATCCAGCGCCTGAAGTTCAATATCCTCGCTGATATGATCGGGCGAGAATTCATGCATATATTTGAACAGCGGCATCATAGCATCTTGCTGCTGCCAGCCCGCTTCTGCCCGCGTCCAGCGTGGATTGGCGTCTTCGGCGGTCGGCGCGTCGGCAGCTGTTGGCACCGGTGCAATCGCTTCCCACCAGGGCAAGGAGCGCAGCCGTTTGTCGGCTGAAAGCAGGCCGAGAAGATGCGTCGTCCCCGACCGCGGCGGCCCGGAAACGATGATCGGCCGGTCAATCTTTATGTCGAGAATTTCAGGGTGGCGCTTGCACATGTCCTCGACCCGCAGCCGGTCGGACGCATAGCGCACGAACATTGTCCACAGGCCCGCGTGGGAGATGGGAGAGAGATACTCATCCTCTTTCACACATTGGCACCAAAGATCTAGGCGTTCAACAAAGTCCATCGCGCCGAAATCGGCAAGGCCGGTCTGTGTTTTTGCCACATGGAGTATCGCTTCTGATGAAAAGTCGAAGCTGGCCTGCGTCGCACCCGCAAGTGCCATCTTTTGCAAGTCGCTCAGGATAGGCGCGCGAATGTCGGCAATGTCGAATACCTCGCCCTTCTGTTCCGTTCCGGCCACGCGTCCTCCTGCCATTTTCGTACCGCTTCCTAAACAGGAGAAAATTCGGACCTTGCCCTACCTAAAGATATGCCGTGCGCGCGTCACGCTGGGCTAGCCCCTCAGTCCAAAGAAGAATGGTGTGAGGATGTTCAAGCGGCATGGCGGAAAACCTGTTTGATCTGACCGGCAAGGTGGCGTTGGTGACCGGTGCCAACTCCGGGTTGGGCTTTGGCTTTGCCGAAGGGTTGGCTCGTGCAGGGAGTGACATCATTTTGTGGGGCCGTCGCGCTGACGTTAATTCACGTGCGGCCGATACGCTCCGTTCGCTGGGCGTAAATGTGCATTGCGAAAGCGTGGACGTGACCGACGAGGCCGCGATCGTGGAAGGCGTCGCGGCTGGACTGGCCGCAATGGGGCGGATCGACACCGTTGTCGCCAATGCCGGGATCGCGAGCCAGAAGCCATTCATTGAGATGGATTCGGAAACTTACCACCACCTTATCAACGTCAACCAGCATGGCGTCGTTTTCACGCTGCGCGAGGTGGCAAAACACATGGTCGCAAGAGGCGGTG
>RFSU01000328.1 GCA_009923795.1 Sphingomonadaceae bacterium | reverse complement strand
CGACGGTCCCAGGAGGCGGCGGCTCGACGGACGTGACGGCCGGGGGCACGACGCGCTTTACCTCGAGTTCTTCAATCCACGTATTCTTACAGCTGGAGACGCGCGACTGGAGGTCGGACAGGAAGGCGGGCCAATTAGGCCGACTCAGCGCCACATCCTCTAATTTTTTGTTAATCGCAAAAATTTCCGTAGCCTTTTTTCGCGTTTCTTCAATCGCGGCCTGATGGCCTCCCAACTCGGTTTTGCGCTTTACCAATTTGGCGGAAAGTTCTCGGTTAGTATCCGCGCCCTTATCAAAAGCCCACCAGATCGGCCAAGGGATCAAGGCCATCAGAAGTGCGGCGACCAATAAACCTGGCTTGCGACCATCAAAGGCAAGCTGGGCGGCGATATCGCGGGGAATCAGGTTAACCCCCGTTACATGAGTGAGGACCAATCGAGCGGCCTCACCGATGACTTCCGAAATTTGGTGACGGGCGCGCTGCATGTTCTCCGGATCCACGTCTGCACCGAGGGCCAAAACCGAGGAGGGGTCAAAAGGCTCAACGGGCATCCGCAAGGTTTCGCAGAGTTGCTCTGAAAGGCCCGAGACCAGCGAACCACGCCCGGTCAGCAAAATGCGGGTGGGCTGACGGCCGGCGGTTCCGCGACGCACATTGATTAACCGACGATTGATATCTTGGGTTAAGCGGCGAATGAAGCTTTGGGCATTTGCCTGAAGGATGGCGACCTGTGGGTCCGACTCCGGCAAATGGATGACACCTGAATAATAGCCGACCTTAATGGCTTCGGCATTCATGAAGGGTTGCCCGGTATTATCGGAAACCCCTTGGGTCAGGAGATTACCTCCGATATTGGCCGTCTGGATATTGGAACCGCTTGGGCCGATGAAACTGAGGGTGGTCGAACGGGCGCCGATGTTGATGATTAGCACTTCTTCCGTAGCCGAACCGCCGGCCAGCAGGAAGGCTTGGCTGTCGAGCAACGGAGCGGCCTGGACAGACAGGGGCCGCAGGCCGGTGGCTGCAACGAGGTTGGCAATCTTGCTCGCCATCTCGGTACGCAGGGCAAAAAGGAGGACCTCGGCCTCAACCCCGTCGGAGGCCATGACCTGGCTATCCCAAATCACCTCATTAAGTGGGTAAGGAATGGCATTCTGCGCTTCAAAGGCGACGATCTGAGCCTGACGTTGGCGCTCAACCTGAGGCACCTTCAAAGATTTCTGGAGG
>RFSU01000327.1 GCA_009923795.1 Sphingomonadaceae bacterium | reverse complement strand
TAATATGATCTTTGATGCGAAAGAGGCAAAGGTCGTGGCGGTGCTTGACTGGGAATTGTCCACCTTGGGCGACCCGCTGGCAGATTTCACCTATGTCGCGATGGCATGGGTAACGCAGAATGAAGGCCGTTCGGGTGTTATGGACTTGGATCGTGCCGCATTGGGCATTCCTGAATTGGACGCGATGGTTGAACGCTATTGCGCCGCCACGAACCGTGACGGCGTGCCCGACATGAACTGGTATTTTGCGTATAATTTCTTCCGGCTCGCCGGGATTATCCAAGGCATCAAAAAACGTGTCATCGACGGCACCGCAAGTTCGTCACATGCACAAGCCATGGCCGAGCGCGTATTCCCACTGGCAGAATCTGCATGGAAGTTCGCGGAGAAGGCTGGGGCGTAATTGATAATCCTCCCCGCCTGCGGGGAGGAAAAGGAGAGAAGAATGTCTTTATTCGATATGACCGGCAAGGTTGCCATCATCACAGGTTCATCGCGCGGCATTGGTCAGGCGATTGCCGAAGAAATGGCGGATCATGGCGCGAAAGTTGTTATTTCTAGCCGCAATATCGATGATTGCGCGGCCGTTGCCGCTGGTATCAATGCCAAGCATACAGGCGCGGCGCTTGCCGTTGCCTCAAGCCTATCGTCAAAGGAAAGCTTGCAAAATCTGGTTGATGAAGCGCGCAAGGCCTTTGGCAAAGTCGATGTCTTGGTCTGCAACGCCGCGTCCAACCCGCATTATGGCCCGATGGCGACGATAACTGATGAGCAGCTGCGCAAGACACTAGATCATAATATCGTATCGCAGCATTGGCTGATCCAGATGGTCGTACCCGAAATGATCGAGCGCAAATCGGGTTCTATCGTCATCGTCTCATCCATTGGCGGCCTGCGTGGATCACCGATCTTGGGGGCGTATGCGATCACCAAGGCCGCAGATATCCAGATGACCAAGAATCTTGCGCGCGAATATGGCCCGCACAATGTGCGTATCAATTCGATCGCACCCGGGCTGGTGAAAACCGATTTTGCCAAGGCCTTGTGGGAGGATCCCGAAAATTTGAAGGCATCGACATCTGGCGCGGCACTTGGCCGTATTGGCGAGCCCCGCGAAATTGCGGGTGCTGCGGTATATCTCGCGTCCGACGCCTCGACATTTATGACCGGTCAAACAATTGTGATTGATGGAGGCGTTGTCGTATGAGCCGAGCATTAGAAGGCAAGATT
>RFSU01000326.1 GCA_009923795.1 Sphingomonadaceae bacterium | reverse complement strand
CACCATGCTGCTGGAAGGCGTGTGGGATTATCATTTCGACCCCGGCACCAATGTGATTGATGTTCATGTCAGCCGCCTGCGCAAGAAGATTGACGCAGAAGGCGAATCGCCGCTGATCCACCCCGTGCGCGGCGCGGGATACCGGCTGGGCGCGCGCGAATAGCGGTGGCCAAATTCTGGCGCTCCTCCACCGCCCGGTTCATCCTGCTCGTTTTTGGCATTGAGCTCATTTTAGCAGGGGGCATGACTTTGACCCTGCGCAGCCTGACCCGTGTCGCGCTTGAAGAAGATGCACAAAGCTTTGCATCAAGTCTGACCCGCGATGTGCGGACAGCCTATGCCGGGCAGGGCCGCGTTGGTGCGCGCAATTTTTCTGCCCTGCGCCTCCTATTTTCAGAAGGACAAGCCCCTGTTCTGTTGATGATCGACAAAGAAGGTCGGCCCCTTCTCGGGAATTTAATGCGCTGGCCTGCGGGACTGCATGAAGGTTGGAATGTTGTTGTCCTGGCGCGCACAGGGTCTGATCAGGCCGACACCATTGGTGTTCTCGTCACGCGCCTCCCCAGCGGGGAAAGGCTGCTTGCGGGACAAGCCCTTGAAAATGACCAGCGCCTCTCTGGAATTGTGGATCGCGCGACGGGAACGACTTTGATCTTCGCCCTACCGCTCGCCCTCTTTGCAGCCTTTGCGGCGGTGCGCATCATCAATGCCCGTGTGGACGATATCAACGCGACGGCCAAAGCGGTGAGCGAAGGCCGCTTGTCCCATAGGGTCAGCTTGGATGGCAGTGGCGACACATTTGATCGGCTGGCGATTACGCTCAATGCGATGCTGGATCGGATTGAAACCCTGATCTCTGAGCTGCGTGTTGTGACCGACGGCCTTGCCCATGATCTGCGGTCCCCCCTCACCCGTCTCAAAGTGCGGCTTGATCGGGCCGAGACCGAGCAGAACCCAACGGCACGCAGCACCGCCATTGCGCTGGCAAATGAGGAAGCGGATCGGCTGCTCGCGATGCTGACAACGGCCCTGCAGATCAGCCGCGCAGAGGCCGGCATTGGACAGGACCATTTTGAGCCTTTCAATCTGAGCACGCTGACCCAAGATCTGGCGGAGCTTTATGCGCCCCTAATTGAGGATCGGGGGTTTGAGCTGAAAACCGACATTTCCCCAGATGTCGCAGTGCGCGCACACCGTGAGCTGATGGTGCAGGGCCTGTCTCTTATACACATCTGACGCTGCCGACGAA
>RFSU01000325.1 GCA_009923795.1 Sphingomonadaceae bacterium | reverse complement strand
CGGCGGCAAGGGGCAGGTGAGTGCGGTCAAGGCCGCGCTGGAAGAGCTTGGCATAGAGGATTTGGCCTTTGTCGGCGTGTCCAAAGGGCCAGACCGCAATGCTGGGCGCGAAATTTTCCACTTTCCCGATGGGCGGGAGCTGACGCTGCCCCTCAATGCCCCAGTGCTCTTCTATCTTCAGCGTCTGCGCGATGAGGCACACCGCTTTGCCATTGGCGCGCATCGAACCAAGCGGGCGCGCGCCATGACGGCAAGCCCACTCGATGAAGTCCCCGGTATTGGCCCTGCGCGTAAAAAGGCGCTGCTGATGCATTTTGGCACGGCCCGCGCGGTTCGCAGTGCCAGTCTGGAAGATTTGCAGCGCGCGCCTGGCGTGTCGGCCGCGGTCGCGCAGGTTGTTTTTGATTTTTATAATGGTGGGGCGCCTCAGGCTTAGGACCCGCCCCTTGTGACAATCTCCTCTCGCCCGCTATAAACAGGCAAAAGCAGCAGGGCGGTTCGGCATGTTCCATATTGAAGATCGGGTGTTTCTTGGCTTTGTCATTGCCGCCACGCTGGCCATGGCGTGGATTGCCTCGCCCTTTTTTGGTGCAATCCTCTGGGGTTTGGTGGCCGCGATTGTCTTCATGCCCATCAATCGTGCCCTTCTGCGTGGGCTGAATGGTCACCGAAACACGGCGGCTGCGCTGACTTTGGTGCTTCTCATATCGATTGTGATTCTGCCGGCATTTGTGATCAGCTCGCTTCTGCTGGATGAAGCGATCAGCACCTATGAATCGCTTGAGACCCAGCAGATTGATATTGGTGCCACGCTGGAGGCGATCCGGGGTGTGTTGCCAAAGCCTTTGCTCCATTTGGCGGATCGCTTTGCCCTGACCGATCTCAGCCAAATTGAAGAGCGTTTATCGACCGTTTTGTCCAGCGCCCTGCGCATCGCGGCAGAGCAGGCCGTGGGCATCACGCAGGGTGCCTTTGCTTTCATGGTTGGGTTAGGCATCATGCTCTATCTCACTTATTTCCTGCTGCGTGACGGCGCGGATATTGCCCGCAAGATTAGTGCCCGTTTGCCCATGCAAGAAGGGAAGCGCCGGGCGCTGTTTGAGAAGTTCATTGCCGTCGTGCGCGAAGGGCGCGGCGAGCGACTCAAGGAAACGCCCGAGACCTTCTCGGGTCTGTTCTGGAACGGCGAGCAGGCCATCAAGATGGGCCTGGCTGATCACCTCGGCAGCCTTGATTACGTGGCCCGCGAG
>RFSU01000324.1 GCA_009923795.1 Sphingomonadaceae bacterium | reverse complement strand
CACAAAATGTACAATAATTATTTAACAGGCCGTACTGTGTTTGAATTGTAAATTGTGATCAGATACTATTGCGCGAGCCGATGCGGCTCAGCGAGCGACAGGGCTCGCCTGCCTCCGCCGTGCGAGTCGAACATTGCAGCGAGCGCAACGTGTGAGTTAAGGCCTCGGTCTCGATTTTTCTTCAATGTAGATTCGGGCCGCGACCCGTACGGCGGCCAGCTCTTCGTCGGCCCCGCCGTCGTTCAGGGCGACGATCAGCTCGCGGCCGGTCAGGCCGGATGTCTGGCTCGCCAGGGCGATCCAGTCGGCGATCAGGGCGCCGCTGGGCGAGCACCGGATAGGGATCTGGACCATTGCGGCTTTCAGCCGTTCGACATGGGTGGGGCCCTGTTTTAGCGGCGCAGCCGCTGGCGCACTCGCTGGCGCAGCCGCTGGCGTGGCGGCTGGCGCAGCAGATTGCATAGCTGCCTCTGTGATTAACAGGGGCCCCGGGCCGCCCGGCACCAGGTTAGCGAGGTGGGCCTCCATCGGCCGCAGCCCCATCTGCACGGCGCCGGCCCGTTCTGATTGGTATTGCGCCGGCACGGTGGCCCGCAAGGCCTGTGTGTTACGCGCGTTGCGGGGGACCCGGACCGGCGCGGCGATGCGCGCTGTTGCCCCGTCGAACAGCGTGGCGGTCGCTTCGGAGAGCGGCAGCGCGGCCCATCGGCCGGCCGGCGTGCACGCTAGCGCCTGGTCGGATCGCTTCGGGTTCAAGTACACATTGCGCGAGGAGTCTGACAGGTGGGCGCGCTTCACCAGTTCCATCAGGGTGGCTACCACTTCGGACAAATCAGGAGTGTCAGTGATACCTGGGATTTTGGACAGGGCTAGCTCGACGTCGGCGTCGGTGAGCTGGAGCGGCGAACCCCACGGGGCGATAGTCACATTTAATATGTTAGTTTGGACATTCATAGTATGTGCATTTATGATGTTTGTAGTGAATTCTGGTTGAATTACAGGCACATCTTCTCGATAATGATGAACTATTTCGTTTGGTAGACGTTTTGCACAGTGTTTTCGACGGTGCCGCTGAAGAGTGTCTTGCCGAGTGAACCACTTATTGCAATCGTCACATTTATTAACTTTAGGAGCCATAATTTGATCACAAGGGCGTTTACGATTTAGATGCAAAACTAGTCCCTGATTTTTAGGAAAGGATGCATTGCATTTTACACAAATGTAAGGCATTGTGACTTATTAACATTTGTGGTGTTGATT
>RFSU01000323.1 GCA_009923795.1 Sphingomonadaceae bacterium | reverse complement strand
TTGATTACGCCCATACGGATGATGCCTTGGGTAATGCCTTGCGTATGTTGCGCGCGATCACACCGGGCCGTGTTCTTTGCGTCTATGGTTGCGGTGGTAATCGTGATCGCGGCAAACGCCCAACGATGACGAAGGTCGTCCGCGACCACGCCCATCTGGCTTGGGCGACGGCGGACAATCCCCGCAGGGAGAAAATCGAAGCCATCTTTGCGGACATGCGCGAAGGTTTGGGCGCATTACCTTCGATCGAGTTCGTGGCTGATCGCCGCGAGGCGATTGGGCGGGCTTTAGCGGCCGCCCGGGCTGGAGATTGCGTCGTGATTGCCGGTAAAGGTCATGAGACGACCCAAGAATTTACGGATACCGTGGTGCCGTTTGATGATCGCCAGGTCGTACGCGAAATTCTCGAACTACGAAAAGGAGCCGCCAGCGCATGACAACTTTCTCCGCCATCAATCTGGCGACCTGGGCGCAAGGGCGCTGGACGGCTTTGCCTCCGGCGAGCCTCTCGGGCTTTGGGACCGATACCCGGACGTTACGTCGGGGCGACGTGTTTGTGGCCGTGCGGACCGACCGTCGGGACGGTCATGACTTCTTATCCGATGCCCGAGACAAAGGCGCTTCCTGTGCATTGGTTTCTCGGCCGGTCGCGGATGCTTTGCCGCAGCTCGTGGTCGATGACGTGTTGGCGGGCCTGCGCCGCATCGCCCATGCTTGGCGTCAGTGTTTCCAAGGCCAAGTCATCGGCGTGACCGGTAGCGTGGGCAAGACTTCCACGAAGGAACTTCTGGCGGCCTTGCTTGGCGCCGATGCCTTCGTGACGGAGGCCAATCTTAATAATCTTATCGGCGTTCCGCTGATGTTACTCCGAGTGGAGCCTGGTCGGCATCGCTTCGCGGTCATCGAGGCGGGTATGAGCGTACCAGGCGAATTGGCGATCTCCGCTCAGGTCATCCGTCCGGATCTCGTTATTGTCACCGCGGTGACACCGGTGCACCTTGAAGGACTCGGCACGATGGCTGTCGTGGCGCGCGAAAAAGCAACCTTGGTTGCGGCCTTACCTCCCGCTGGTCGGGCAATCTTGCCGGTCGCGCTGTTGGGTTGGGCAGAATTTGCTGCGCAGGCTCGCAGAAACCGAACCCGAGAGAATTCACAATCTCATCCGGAGCGCGAGCCCGCGAACCCGAGAGAACACCATTGCGACACTCAAAGCTGCTGGGGTGGATACATCATCAGAAAGCGATTCGCTTTCCGAGAAAG
>RFSU01000322.1 GCA_009923795.1 Sphingomonadaceae bacterium | reverse complement strand
AGGGCGCCAACCTGCTGTTTGAGGGCGCGCAGGGCACTCTGCTCGATGTGGATCATGGCACCTACCCCTATGTCACCTCGAGTAATTGCGTGGCCGGCAATGCCGCAGCCGGCTCTGGTGTCGGGCCGGGCATGCTGCTGGCCTATCTCAATGAAGTCAATTCGGATTGGGGTGGCGCCATGGCGGCCTCATTGGTGGCATCGGCCCCGATCGTCGTTGCCTTTGCTTTTCTCCAGCGCTGGTTCATCCAGGGCGTTACTGCAGGATCTGTGAAATGAGCATTTTATCCGGCGTATTCCCCGTTGTGCCAACCCCTTTCACTGCGGACGGATCCATCGACCCCGCTGCTTTGCAGCCTTTGATCGACTTCGTCATTCAGTCGGGTGCCAACGGGCTTGTCTATCCGGGCATGGCCAGCGAAGTCGAAACACTGACGGCCGAAGAACGCTTGACACTGGTTCAAGCTGTTGGTGCGGCGCTGAACGGACGGCTTCCCTTCATTGTCGGCGCAAGTGACGCCGATCCCGGACGCGCTGCCGCACGCGCGGAAGAAGGCCGGGCGGTCGGCGCCTGCGCTGCCATGATCATGGCGCCCGCCCATTGCGGACGCGATGTTGCAGCCCATATTGCCTTCTATTCCGACGTTGCATCCAAAACCACGTTGCCTCTGATGCTGCAAAATGCGCCCAACCCGATGGGCGCAGGCCTAAAACCCGCCGAAGTGGCAGAGATTGCCAAGGCCGTCAGCCAGATCCGCACTGTGAAGGAAGAGACGCTTCCGTGCGGCCAGAACATCACCAAAATCCAAACTCTTTCAGGTGATGATCTGGATTGCGTGTTTGGTGGCGCGGGTGCCCGCTATCTGATCGACGAACTGGCACGCGGTGCCGCAGGGACCATGCCGGCTGTCGAAATGACCGATGTGCATGTCAGAATCGTCAACGCCTGGCGCGCCGGTGACGCGCATCTGGCCCGCCAACTCTATTCGCGCACCCTGCCGCTTTTGTTGTTCCAGCAGATTTACCGCGTGCATCTGACAAAGGCGGTTCTGGCTTCCCGCGGATTATTGTCCTCACGCTTTGTCCGCGCGGCCGGACCCCAATTCGATGACGGCGACGAGAAAGAATGCAAGGCTTTGATCGCCGAAGCATCCGATCTGTTTGCCCATCACCGCACAGGATCGTGATCCCCATGCAAGCCGTCGACATCATCACAAAAGTTGAAAGCTTTATCATCTCGATCCCGCGCGAAGTCCCCTAT
>RFSU01000321.1 GCA_009923795.1 Sphingomonadaceae bacterium | reverse complement strand
GGCAGCGGCCAAGACCAGATCAGGGCTGGCCATCAAGGCTCATTTCCATCTTGGCTCGCCTCACGCGAAACTCCGCCGTCACCGTCACATCAATCCGAAACTGCTGGTAACAGAGCGCCCCATAGCGAAGGGTTAAAAATCGACCGCCAGCGTCTTGATGCCGTTGATGAAGTTCGAACGCAGGCGGCGCGGGGCACTGACTGGTCGCAGATTGGGCAGGCGCTCGAACAGGGTCTCGAAGGCGACCTTGAGCTGAAGTTCGGCCAGACGCTGGCCCAGACAGACATGCTGGCCAAAGCCAATGCCGGTCAATGGGCCAATAATAAGACCAAGGGCGATGAAAGCGCCGGCGGCGCGCGGAGCCGGAGTGGAAGGTTTTGTCATGGCAAAGCGCCTATCACGCACCCTTGCGAAAGGCCAGCCTGAGCCGGGCCTTGCCCTCACGCCAATTTAAGTGAAAAGCAAAGTGCACCAGGCGCTTCCGCTTTCGCTCCCGGGGGGATAGGCTCTTTTCATGACGTCTGGACTTATCCATCGCCTTGGCCGCGCCCTTTCCGCAGTGGCGCTTAGTTTTGCCTCGGCGGCCTATGGTCAAGCGAGCGAACAGCCCATAACCGAAGAGACGCCCGACCCCACATCGCCGCTCGATGAAATGCCCGATATTGGCGTCGACTGGCCCAGCCTGCTGCCGGAGCAAGCGGGGGAGCCCGATGCTGAGCGCGCGGCACAACCTGAAATGCAGGAATGGCGCTATACCGTGCTTCTGGACGGCGCACCCAAAGACAACGCGCATCAAGTTCGAACACGCTTTCACGATCTTTCCATTCTTCGGAATAATGAAGCACAGCCCGCCAATCTGGCGCAGATTAATCGCCGCACGCGTGATGACATCGCCCTACTGCGGGATCTGCTTCGCGCAGATGGCTATTACGCCGCAGATATTGACTCACGGATTGAGGCCGTGGGGGATCGTTTGGCCGTGACTTTGCTCGTCACACCGGGGCCGCTCTATCGGTTTGATCAAATCCGCGTCGCGGGCCTCGATGCAGATGGCGGCCTGCGGCGGGTGTTTAAACTCGCTCCGGCGGATCCTGTTAATGCCGATGCCGTCACCCAAGCGGAAGCCGCGCTGAAAGCGGCGCTCGGCAATCAGGGTTATCCATTTGCGGTCGTCCCACAGCCAGACATCAGCATCGATCATGACCTGCAATCCGCTACGCTCGATTTGGCGGTAACAACCGGCGGCACGCGGCTCTTTGGC
>RFSU01000033.1 GCA_009923795.1 Sphingomonadaceae bacterium | reverse complement strand
CAGGTCATGTTGGCCGGCCACGCCGATAAATCGGGTACGCCCAAGTACAACATGGGTCTTTCCGAGCGTCGCAACGGATCGGTTCGCTCTTATCTTGAAGGCAAGGGCGTTCCTGCTGGCGTCATCGCCACGCAAGCCTTTGGTGAAAGCGCCCCGCGCGTCGAAACCGCCGATGGTGTGCGTGAACTTCAGAACCGCCGGGTGGAAATCACCTATGGTCCGGGTTCTGGCCAGTAAGCAAACTGACACGCTTGCGTGACAAGATGAGGGGGGCTGGTCTTACGACTGGCCCCCTTTTTCATGGGTGGGATAAAGGGGGGCATGCGTTTCTCCCACAATTCCCTCCCCATTTAGAGAGCCAGGACGCGGCATGAAGATTACGATGATTGGGGCAGGCTATGTTGGGCTGGTGTCCGGGACATGTTTGGCAGATTTCGGGCATGACGTCGTCTGCGTCGATCTTGACCAGAAAAAGATTGATGCCCTGCTCAGCGGGGTGATGCCCATTTACGAGCCGGGTCTAGCAGAATTGGTTTCTGCCAATGTGCGTGCAGGTCGGCTGTCCTTTACGACCGACCTTAACGACGCCGTTGCGGGGGCAGACGCCGCCTTCATAGCCGTTGGCACACCCTCTCGCCGGGGGGATGGCCATGCTGATTTGACTTATGTGTATCAGGCCGCGCGCGACATTGCCGGTGCTATGACCGGGCCGCTGGTTGTCATCACCAAATCGACCGTTCCGGTTGGCACGGGGGATGAGGTGGAACGTATTTTGCGCGAGGTCGCGCCGGACGCTGACGTGGCCGTTGTGTCCAACCCAGAATTCTTGCGTGAGGGAGCCGCGATCCATGACTTTAAGCGGCCTGACCGCATCGTCATTGGCACATCCGATGACCGTGCCCGCGCCGTCATGCAGCAGGTGTATCACCCGCTCTATTTGAACCAAGCCCCCTTGGTGTTTACCGAGCGGCGGACGGCAGAGCTGATCAAATATGCGGCCAACGCCTTTCTTGCGACCAAAATCACCTTCATCAATGAGATGGCCGATTTGTGCGAAGCGGTGGGCGCCAATGTGCAGGATGTTGCGCGCGGCATCGGGCTTGATAACCGCATCGGCGGGAAGTTTCTGCACGCCGGGCCAGGCTATGGCGGATCCTGTTTCCCCAAAGACACGCTTGCGCTGTTGAAGACGGCGGAGGATTATGATGTGCCCTGCAGGATCGTTGAAGCGGTCGTACAGGTGAACGAAAACCGCAAACGCGCCATAGGCCGTAAGATTATTGAAGCCTTGGGAAGCGACGCTGTTCGCGGCAAGACGGTGGGCCTGCTTGGCGTGACGTTCAAGCCCAATACCGATGATATGCGCGATGCGCCGTCCATTGCGATTGTGCAGGCCCTTGAGGATGCGGGCATTCGCGTCGTTGCTTATGATCCAGAAGGTATGGAGGCCGCCAAACCGATCATGCCGCACGTGACATTTCGCACCGATCCCTATGCCGTGGCAGAGGGCGCTGACGCGTTGGCCATTATTACCGAATGGGATGCGTTTCGCGCGCTTGATTTAGAGCGGCTGGCGGGCCTGATGGCACGTCCAGTGCTGGTTGACCTACGCAATGTTTATAAGCCGGAAGAAGCTCGGGCGCTGGGCTTTGCCTATAGTTCGGTTGGACGGCCCTAGCCCGAAAGCGTTAAAGGCCCTGATAGGCCCGCAGCCAAGTTACAAAATCAGGAATACCAACATCAATGGGGGTCTTCGGCTGAAAGCCCAGATCGCGACGGATGTCGTCTATGTCGGCATAGGTTTCAAGCACATCGCCCGGTTGCAGCGGCTGAAAATCAATCTCTGCCGGGCGGCCGCACGCCTCCTCAAGCAGGGCGATCAGGCGCATCAGCGGCTCTGAACGGTGATTGCCGATGTTGTAGAGGCGGTGCGGGGCAAAGCTGCCGCCTGCTTTCTCAAGGTCATCGTCCCTGACGGGCTGATCAAGGGCGGCAAGCAAGCCCGCGGCAATATCATCAATATGGGTGAAGTCCCGCCGCAAATTTCCCTCATGATAGACAGGGATGGGCAGGCCCTTAAGTATCCGGTCGGCAAACATCCACACGGCCATATCGGGACGGCCCCAACGGCCATAGACCGTAAAGAAGCGTAAGCCCGTGAGCGGCACGCGATAGAGATGGGCGTATGTCTCGCTCATCAACTCATCGGCTTTTTTGGTTGCGGCATAAAGAGAGATGGGATGATCGACCCGGTCAGTCACCCGAAATGGCAAGGATTCATTGGCCCCATAAACGGACGAGGACGAGGCATAGACCATCTGCCGCACGCCGCGCTGGCGTGCGATTTCCAGCATGTTAAGATGCCCCGCCAGATTGGACTGAATATAAGCGCGCGGATTGAGGATCGAATAGCGCACACCAGGTTGCGCGCCCAAATGAACGATGCTGTCAATCTCCACGCCGTCCAAAGCCGCCTCGAGCGCCACATGATCGGCAAAATCAACCTGGTGGAAGATAAGGTTTGGGTGGGCAATATCGGCCAGTCGATCTCGTTTTAGATCTGGGCTGTAATAATCATTGAGATTATCAATACCGACGACATGATCCCCCCGAGCGAGCAGCTGGCGCGCCAGTTGCGATCCGATAAATCCGGCCACACCCGTGACAATAATGGCCATGACTTATCCTTCTTCATCACACCCTAGCAGGGGCTGATCTGCGTAAACCATAGACGGGCTTGAAAGAAGCCGAAATCTGGAAGATCACAGGATATTAACTCGTGCGATTGACGGAGTAACCCATGCGTCCTGTTCTGCTGCCCCTTGCCGCCTTGTCGATGCTGTCGGCCGGGTGCGTTATGGATCGATCAGGTGGCGCGAACCGCGCCCAAGCTGAAGCCACGCTTTTTGATGCGGCCGGCAAGCTATCGGGTCGGGCCATTGTGTCTGAAACCCAAGATGGGCTGTGGCTGGACGTGACCGCCAGCGGGATCACGCCGGGCGCGCATGGCCTGCATGTGCATGCGGTTGGCCGGTGTGATCCGCCTGACTTTGCAACCGCAGGGCCGCACTGGAACCCAACGGCGCATGAACATGGCCGCAAAAACCCCAAAGGTACCCATTTGGGCGATGCCCCCAATCTGATTGCGGATGCGGCAGGCAAGGGGCGCCTGAAAAGCTGGCTGAGCGCCAGTGCGCTCTCTGCTCTCCTCGATGCCGATGGGGCGGCTGTTGTCGTTCATGCTGATCCCGATGATGAAATGACCGACCCGTCGGGCAAGAGCGGCAAGCGGATTTTGTGCGGCGTGCTGGCCGCTCGCTAATCCGGGACCGTTAGACAGTTTCCCCGGCTGCACGGGCGCGATCCAGCAAGTTGCGCTCTAGCCCTGGAACGGTGCGCAGGGCAGTGACGATGGCTACGAGGATGAGCGGAACGACAACCATTGTGCTCATCAACGCGATGCGGAGATCCCCCGTTACATCGCTGACCAGCCCGGTCAGATAAGGGCCGAGGCCGAGGCCGAGGATTGTCGTGCCCAAGAAGAAAACGGCGGTGGCGGTTCCGCGCATCCGAGGCAACACCAAATCTTGCACGGTCGCCGCACAGGGGCCGAGCCACATGATGTGAATGAAAATGTTAATCGCCGCAAAGGCATAAAAGGCGTTCAAGCTTGTCACCGCATAGCTGGCGTAAATGGTGACGGCAGAACCAATCGCCGCGATGAGCATGACGATCATGCGCCCCCCCGCATGAGAGCGACGCAGCCAATCCCCAAATATACCGCCAAAAGTCGCCCCCAATCCGCCGCCAATGGCGGTGATCAAGCCTAAGGTGAGGCCGCTTTCCGCGCCCACGCCAAATTGCTGTTTGGCATAGAGGAACAGGAAGGGGGACAGCCCATAGCTGATATAGGACATAAGGCCGCCTGCGATCGTCAGGCCAATAAAGCCAGGATTGGCCATAAGGGCATAGCTGGCCGGATCGCGCAGGCGGATGGTTTGAACCCAGCTGCCGACACAATAGACGCCAATCGCGAGCGCCGCCCACTGCACCATGTTGGTCGTGATGACGAAATCGCCCAACTGACCAACGGCCGCCCGCTTAGCGGGGGCAAGTAAGCTATCTGTGCCGGTGATAATTACCATGGCGGCAAGACACACCAGCGCCAGCAAAACCGCGTTGCGCCGGAGCGTCTGGCCCGTTGCGTCAAGCCGCTGAAACCCACGCCAGTTCCAGGGCGGCAGCATGGCCGCAAATTCGCCCATGACAGATTGGAGGGGCTTGGGATCACCCGGCGTCGGAAGGCCGTCAATCGCACCACGCACCGGCTCTCGCACGGTCAGCCACATCAGGATTGCTAAAACAATGCCGGGAACACCAAAGGCCAAATAGGTTGCCTGCCACCCCGTTAGCCCCAAGGGTGCGGTGGCGGGGGTATAATGCGCTTCCCAATATTGGATCACCGCACCGCCAAAGATCAGCGCCGCTCCGCTGCCCAGATAAATACCGGCCGAATAAAGCGCGAGGACAGTTGCCCGAACCGATTTCGGAAAATAATCCTGCAACAAGGAATAGGAAGCGGGCGAGGCGCTTGCCTCTCCCACACCAACGCCAACGCGCGCAGCGCCAAGCTGTGCAAAGGTGGAGGTGAAACCGGAAACGGCCGTCATGCTCGACCAGAAGAACAGCCCTATGGAAATGGTGCGCACCCGGTTCCACCCATCGGCGAGCTTGGCCAGCGGCAGGCCAAATACCGCATAAAAAAGCGCAAAAGCGGTGCCAAAGAGCAGCCCGATTTGGGCATCAGAGACGCCCAAATCCGCCTTGAGATAGGGGGCGATGATCGTGACGACCTGCCGGTCCAGAAAATTGACCGCATAAATGATCATCAACAGGATCAGGACATATGTCCGATACGCCTTGGCTGCCATGGCTCTCCCCTATGTTCTCGCTTTATGGAGGGGAGTGTACAGATTGCGCCTGTGGTTCAAAGCGGAAATCGCTTACAATGAGGCGATTGTCGTGTTTCGCTTGAAATTCGTAAGGGAAACACGATATTTTAGATATTCGGCAGTTTCGCCGACGTTATTTTGGAGTGTATTCCGATGGCCAATTGGTCTGACCCCCGCACAATAGGCGTGTCGCCGACCGCCGACCTTGGCGCGCGCACCGCCGCGTTCGACGCGGGCCTGCGTTCCTACATGCTGTCTGTTTATAATTATATGGCATCCGGCGTGATGCTGACGGGCATTGTTGCCTTGTTATTCGCCTCGTCAGGCGCGGCGCAAGCGATTATGTTTGGCCCCGGCCTGATGAAGTGGGTGATTATCCTGTCCCCGCTTGCCTTTATCCTTGTGATGAATTTTGGCCTGAACCGGCTGTCGACATTTGGGTTGCAGGCGTGCTTCTGGGGCTTTGCCGCCGTCATGGGCCTGTCCATGTCGACGATCTTCCTCGTCTATACGGGCGCCTCGATCGCCCAGACCTTCTTTGCAACGGCAGCTGCCTTTGCGGGGCTGAGCCTGTGGGGCTACACCACTAAGAAGGATTTGTCGGGCTTTGGCACCTTCCTCATCATGGGCTTGGTGGGCCTGCTCGTCGCGTCTGTGATCAACATCTTCCTGCAATCGGGAACGATGAATCTGGTGATCAGCTTTATCGGCGTGCTGCTGTTCGCAGGTCTCACGGCCTATGACACGCAGCGGATCAAATCGATGTACGCCTATGTCGCTGGATCAGACATGGTCGGTAAGACCGTGATCATGGGCGCGCTGTCGCTCTATCTGGACTTCATCAACATGTTCCAGTTCCTGCTGAGCTTCATGGGTCAGCGCGACTAAACACCGCTTGAACTCTTCAGGAAAAAGGCCCGGAGTTTCTCCGGGCCTTTTTTTATGCGTCGAAATGAGGGCGCCCTGCGCCAGAATGAACGAAAGGCTGCTTTTCCTGATCCGGTGCACACCCCATCTTTTTACATGGGGGGAGGGGTTGCAACAGGAGACAAGTATATGCGTGCAATCCTTTCAATAGCAGCGCTCGCGCTGATGACCGGGACAGCCCAAGCGGCTCAGGCCAGTGATCATGGCAAGGCCAAGTGCCCAGCGGTGACGCCCGCCCAAGTTGAAGCGCAATTTGAACGGTTCAATTCCGCCTGGGCCACGAAAGACCCGGCAACCGTCACCAACCTCTTCACCAAGGATGCCGTTCTGCTCGCCACGGTGAGCAATAAGCCGCGCACCAACCACCCAGAGATCAACGATTATTTCGTGAGCTTTCTCAAGGCCAGTCCGGTTGGCACGATCAACAGCAGCACTGTGAAGATTGACTGCAACTCCGCAGCCCGATTGGGCACTTGGACGGTCACGCTGACCGATGCGGCCACGGGTGCGAAAAATGATGTGAAGGCGCGCTATTCCTTCATCTATCGTTATGTCGATGGGGATTGGAAGATCGACCATCTCCACTCCTCCATGATGCCGGAAGCGGCCAAATAAGCCGAGCAGACACAGAAAGGGGCGGCACAAGGCCGCCCCTTTTTATCTTGGCTCTCAGCTGTCGATCAAGCCTTGGCCCGTGCCCCTGCTTTTCCGCCCTTCTTGCCCTTTTTGGGAGCCGCCGGCACAATTTCAAACGCCAGTGCATTGTCCTTCAGCCGGACACTGACTTCGCCGCCATTGACCAGCTTGCCGAACAGCAGCTCTTCGGCGAGCGGTTGCTTGATCTTTTCTTGGATCAAACGGCCCATGGGTCGTGCGCCATAAAGCTTGTCATAGCCCCGCTCGGTCAGCCATTCCTTGGACTCGCTGTCGAGCTTGATGTGCACATCGCGGTCAGCCAGTTGCAGCTCCAGCTGCAAGATGAACTTATCAACCACGCGCGCCACCACCTGCGGCGGCAGATAGGCAAAGGGCACAATCGCATCGAGGCGGTTGCGGAATTCCGGGGTAAACATCTTCTTCACCGCTTCCTCGCCCGCATCTTCCCGGCTGATATTGCCAAAGCCAATGCCATCGCGCGCCATATCCGATGCGCCCGCATTGGTCGTCATGATCAGGATGACATTGCGGAAGTCGACCGTCTTGCCGTGATGATCGGTCAGGCGGCCATTATCCATGACCTGCAACAAGATGTTGAACAGATCGGGATGCGCCTTTTCAATCTCATCGAGCAAGAGCACACAATGCGGCTGCTGATCAATGGCGTCGGTCAAAAGGCCGCCCTGATCATAACCCACATAGCCCGGCGGCGCGCCAATCAGGCGGCTGACAGAATGGCGTTCCATATATTCGGACATGTCAAAGCGTTGCAGCGGAATGCCAAGCAGGCTGGCCAATTGACGCGCAACTTCAGTTTTGCCGACGCCCGTGGGGCCGGAAAAGAGATAATTGCCAATGGGCTTTTCAGCATCGCGTAGACCCGCACGGCTAAGCTTGATCGCGCCGGACAGGACTTCAATCGCCACATCCTGCCCAAACACCAAGCGCTTCAGATCTGCCTCCAGCGTTTCCAGCGTCTTCTTATCATCGCTTGAAACGGATTTGGGTGGGATGCGCGCCATGGTCGCAATCACCTGCTCAATTTCCTTGGAGGTGATCGTCTTTTTCCGCCGATTGGGGGCAACGAGCATCTGCATCGCCCCAACCTCATCAATCACATCGATGGCCTTATCGGGCAGCTTACGATCATTAATATAGCGCGCCGACAGTTCGACCGCCGATTTGATCGCATCGGGCGTATATTTGACCTTGTGATGCTCCTCAAAGGCGGAGCGCAATCCGGCCAGGATCTTGATCGTGTCCTCAATCGACGGCTCATTCACATCAATCTTTTGGAAGCGACGCAGCAGGGCGCGATCCTTTTCAAAATGGTTGCGGAATTCCTTGTAGGTGGTGGAACCGATGCACCGGATTGCACCGCCCGACAGTGCGGGCTTCAACAAGTTCGACGCATCCATCGCCCCACCTGAGGTCGCGCCAGCGCCAATGACTGTGTGGATTTCATCAATGAAGAGAACCGCATGGGGCAGTTTTTCCAGCTCATTGACGACAGCCTTTAGCCGCTCTTCAAAATCGCCGCGATAGCGCGTGCCCGCCAGCAGCGCGCCCATATCCAGCGAATAGATAACGGCATCTTTCAAGACATCGGGCACATCGCCTTCGATGATCTTGCGCGCCAGTCCTTCGGCAATTGCGGTTTTACCGACGCCAGGTTCGCCAACATAAAGCGGATTATTCTTCGACCGGCGGCAGAGAATCTGCACGGTCCGGTCGACTTCTGGCCCGCGCCCGATCAGCGGATCGACCTTGCCGATCTTCGCCTTTTCATTGAGATCGACGCAGAACTGCTTGAGCGCGGATTCCGGCTTGCCCTTGGCATCCCCAGATTGCTTCTTTTCCTCGCGGTCTTCGGTGCCTTCGACCTTCTTTGCTTCGCCCGTTTCACCCGCTTTGCCGACACCGTGGCTGATATAGCTGACGGCATCGAGGCGGCTCATATCCTGTTGCTGCAAGAAATAGACGGCATAGCTTTCCCGCTCTGAGAACAGGGCGACAAGGACATTGGCCCCCGTCACTTCATCCCGGCCCGAAGATTGCACGTGCAAAATCGCGCGCTGAACGACGCGTTGAAACCCGCTGGTGGGGGAGGGATCTGAGTCTCCTTCGAGCCGCAGCGATTCCAGTTCTGTATCCAGATAATGCGCCACCGCATCGCGCAAATCGCCCGTCTCAACGCCGCAAGCGACCATCACCTTAGAGGCGTGATCATCATCAATCAGCGCCAGCAAAAGATGCTCCAAGGTCGCATATTCATGTTTGCGGCTGGCGGCAGCCCCCAACGCATTGTGGAGTGTGGCTTCAAGTTCACGCGCGAAAGACGGCATTTAAAAGCTCCTTATATCCACAATGTCGGGTGCGGCCGCCCCGAGATCAAGCCCAATGCGAAAACAGTCACGACTTAAACAGGGCATCGGCATTTGCCCTGACGTTAACGGCGCTGCGCAATTTTCCCTGAATCCGGTCAATCTCTGCCTCAAGCGCGGCCTGGCGGGCGTGCAACTCTTCCACCGACAAAGGATCAAGATCCTGCCGCAAGAGCTGCGCCAAGGGATCATCCGGCTTTTTCGCTAAAAGGTCGTCCAAATCCATGTGCCGAAGGTCGTGCGAATTTGCCTGTGAGTCAAGCGGGGGGCACGCCAGAAATTGATCCTCATTGACCGGCCGAACCTAGTCTCCCTAAACAGGGCGTTCAGGAGATGATGACATGAGCCAAGCCCCCCAAATGATCTGTATCGACCCAGCAGAAGCGGGTGGCCCAGACGTGTTGTGCGCCGTAGAGCGCCCTATCCCGCAGCCGGGTGCAGGCGAGGTGTTGATCCGTGTTGCCGCCGCCGGCGTCAATCGCCCAGACATATTGCAACGTCGCGGCATGTACCCGCCGCCACCGGGCGCGCCAACGATCCCGGGACTTGAAGTCGCAGGGGAAATTGTGGGCGTGGGCGATGGCGTTGATGCCGCACGCATTGGGGATCCTGTTTGCGCCTTGGTCGCAGGTGGCGGCTATGCCCAATATTGCACCGCCCCCATTGGCCAATGCCTCCCCGTGCCCGACGGCCTGTCGCTGATCGAAGCCGCGGCCCTTCCCGAAACCTTGTTCACTGTGTGGAGCAATGTCTTTGATCGCGGACAGGCCAAAGCGGGCGAGACAATCTTGATCCATGGCGGCACAAGCGGCATTGGCACAATGGCGATTGCGCTGTGCAAGCTTTTCGGCCTCACCGTCATCGTCACCTGCGGTTCGGAGGACAAATGCGCCGCCGCCCGCGCGCTGGGCGCGGACCATGCGATTAACTATGCCGCCGATGATTTCGCGGCCGCCGTCCAATCCTTGACCGGCGGGAAGGGCGTCAATCTTATTCTCGATATGGTGGGCGGAGATTATGTGCCGCGCAACATGGCCTGTTTGGCCGAAGATGGGCGGCATGTGACGATTGCGGTGCAGCGCGGCATGACCGCTGAAATCAATATTGCTGCCCTTATGGTGCGCCGCCAGACCCTGACAGGATCAACGCTGCGCGCCCGTCCGCTCGACTTTAAGGCAAAGCTTGCTGCAGACGTGCTGCACAAAGTCTGGCCGCTGGTCGGTGCGGGCAAGCTTCGGCCCGTGATGGACCAAAGCTTCCCATTGGCTCAGGCTGCCGCGGCCCATGCCCGCATGGAAGCGGGCGCGCATATCGGCAAGATTGTGCTGATCCCTTAGAGGCCCGTGTCCTGCAACCGTTTGGCACGGTTGCGGATCATGCCCGGCAAGAAGCGGGCGAGCGTTGCCAATTGGCGCGCCGTCTTGCCGACCAACGTATGCACCTTCTTGCTCTCCACCGCATCCCACGCGGCTTGGGCCACGAGTTCCACGGGCGAAATCTCAAAGCCCGCCTCAATCAATGTTTCGCGCGGTGGCCGGTTTGACCCGGACGAAATGCTATCGAGAATGGGCGTGTCGATGAAGCTCGGCATAAGGCTGCGCACCTTGATGCCTTGGGGTGCCCATTCAATGTCGAGTGCTTCGGTCAACCCGCGCACGCCAAATTTGGTCGCCGCATATACGGCAAGGCCGCCTGACCCATAAAGGCCCGCCGCCGAGCAGGTGTTGAGCAGGCAAGAGCCGGGCGTTTTCGCAAGATAGGGATAGGCGGCTTCGGCACCGCGCACGACGCCCTTTAAATTAACATCTAACATCAGGTCATGATCGGCGGACGACACATCGGCAAAGGGGCCGCCCTTGCCGATACCGGCATTGTTGAACATCACGTCCAGTCGATTGCCGCCATCGACCCAGAAGGATGCCAGCGCGGCCTTCCACTGATCGCCATCACGCACATCCAGATCATAAAGGGCGGTTTGCCCGGCGGGCAGCATCGCCGCCGTCTGCTCCATGCCCTTGCGGTCGATGTCGGCCAAGCCAACGAACCAGCCCTTGGCCCCAAAATGAATGGCAACAGCCCGCCCGATGCCGGATGCTCCCCCGGTGATAAAGATTGCTTTGCGCATGGTCATTTCCATCCTCCCTTTTCCCGCCTTTTGCGGTTAAGCCTTGGTCTAATCAAGGGCCGGGAGAAAGAATGGCACTCGAAACCGATTTTATCGCGGCATTAAAAGCCATTGCGACGACCCCTGCGGCGCGGGGTTTGACCGATGATGCGGCTGTGCTGGGGGATCTTGTGCTGACGCATGACATGATTGTCGAAGGCGTGCATTTTCTCCCCACCGACAGCCCGCACGATATTGCCTGGAAATTGGTGGCGGTGAATCTCTCCGATCTGGCGGCCAAAGGCGCTGTGCCCCTTGGGGTGCTGACAGGCGCGGGACTGACCGCGGATGCAGCGTGGAATGCCCAATTTGTCGACGGGCTGGGCATTGCGCTTGCCCATTGGGATGTGCCGCTTTTGGGAGGTGATACCGTCGCCATGCCCAAGGGCGCGCCACGCGCATTTGGCCTGACAGCTTTGGGGCGCGCCTCTGGCCCTGTGCCGGCACGCAGCGGTGGGCGTGTGGGAGATACGCTCTATGTCGTCGGCGTGATTGGCGACGCTGGCCTTGGCCTTGCCATTGCCCAAGGGAAGCTAGCGGGGCCGGACAAATTGCGGGCGGCCTATACGCGCCCCCATCCTCTTTTGGCGGAAGGACGCGCTTTTGCGCCGCATGTGCACGCGATGATGGATGTGTCCGACGGGCTGCTGATTGACGCCCAACGGCTTGGCTTGGCGAGTGGCGCGGGCGTCGCAATCAATTTGGATGCCCTTCCTTTGTCGGACGCCGCCCGCCTGTTCGGGGAAGATCGCGCGGCCCGTTTGCGCGCGGCGACGGCCGGCGATGATTATGCGCTGCTCTTTTCGGCATCGGGTGACTTGCCGCCAGATTTGCCGCCTGCAACGGCGATTGGCCGACTGACAGACGGGGCGGGCCTTCGCCTCTATGATGCGGGCATAGAGATTGCTCTGCCCGCCAAGCTGGGTTGGCTTCATCAGGGATAGGCGCGCCAAGGCTTGCCATCGCGACTCGGAGGCTTCATATCACGCGCCGTGCCGGGGGGGTGGTCGCTGCAAAGTGCCACAACCGGTCGATAACTCGTTTGGGAAGGGGGGAAAACCCTGATGATCATTCAATTGGCAATCGCATTTGGTTTGCTTGCCATCGTGTACGGTTTCGTCACGAGCAGGCAGGTGCTCAGCGCATCCGCGGGCAATGAAAAAATGCAAGAAATCGCAGGCGCGATCCAAGAAGGCGCACAAGCCTATCTGGGCCGCCAATATCGCACCATCGCCATGGTTGGCGTGGTTGTTGCCGCTTTGGTCTTTTTCTTTCTGGGCACGACCTCTGCTGTCGGGTTCTTGATTGGGGCCATTTTGTCCGGCGTTGCGGGCTATATCGGCATGAATATTTCGGTTCGCGCGAACGTCCGCACGGCGGCCGCGGCGCAGACCGGGCTTCAGGCTGGCCTGACCATGGCGTTCCGCGCAGGCGCAATCACCGGCATGCTTGTCGCTGGTCTGGCACTGCTCGCAATCGCTGTGTTCTTCTATTATCTCGTCAACATTCAGGGCCTCGCGCCGGATGACCGTGTGGTTGTCGACGCGCTGGTTGCTCTGGCCTTTGGCGCATCGCTGATTTCCATCTTCGCACGTTTGGGCGGTGGTATTTTCACCAAGGCCGCAGATGTGGGAGCCGACCTTGTCGGCAAAGTGGAAGCGGGCATCCCTGAGGATGATCCTCGCAACCCAGCTGTGATCGCGGACAATGTCGGCGACAATGTCGGCGATTGCGCGGGTATGGCTGCAGATTTGTTCGAAACCTATGTTGTGACCGTTGGGGCCACGATGGTTCTGATCGCGCTGCTGGTGAAGGGCGCGGGCGACATGCTCCTCCCGCTGATGAGCCTGCCGCTTCTGATCGGTGGCGTCTGCGTGCTGACATCCATCATCGGCACCTATTTCGTCCGTCTGGGCAGCTCCAACAGCATCATGGGTGCTATGTATAAGGGCTTTCTTGTCACTGCACTCTTGTCGATCCCGGCCATTTGGTTCGCGACCGATTATGCGCTCGGCGGCATGGAAACGATGATCGGCGCGAATTTGGATGGCACGGGCGGGTTTACCGGCCGCACGCTGTTCTATTGCTCGCTTCTGGGTCTGGTTGTGACCGGTCTGATCGTGTGGATCACCGAATATTACACCAGCACGAGCTATCGTCCGGTGCGGTCGATCGCCAAGTCATCGGAAACGGGACATGGCACGAACGTGATTCAGGGTCTGGCGATCAGCCTTGAAGCAACGGCTCTGCCAACCATCGTCATCTGCGTGGGCATTATTGTGGCGCACCAGCTGGCGGGCCTGATCGGCATTGCCTTTGCGGCAACGGCGATGCTGGCTGTGGCCGGTATGGTCGTCGCGCTCGACGCTTATGGCCCCGTGACGGACAATGCCGGTGGCATTGCCGAAATGGCCGGTATGGACGATTCGGTTCGTGAAAAGACCGACGCTCTGGACGCCGTTGGCAACACGACCAAGGCCGTGACGAAGGGCTATGCCATTGGGTCGGCGGGTCTTGCAGCACTTGTGCTGTTTGCCGCCTACACCAACGATCTGCGCACCTTCTTCCCGGATCTCACGGTCAATTTCAGCCTTGAAAATCCCTATGTCATTGTTGGCCTGCTCTTGGGGGCGTTGCTCCCCTATTTGTTCGGCGCAATGGGGATGACAGCCGTTGGCCGTGCGGCCGGCGATGTCGTGAAGGACGTGCGGGATCAGTTCGCCAATGATAAGGGCATTATGGCCGGCACAAGCCGACCCAATTATGCCCGCACGGTGGATCTCGTCACCAAGGCTGCGATCAAGGAAATGATTATTCCGTCGCTGCTGCCCGTTCTGGCTCCGATTGTCGTTTACTTCCTGATCACGGCAATTGCCGGTCAGGCAGATGGCTTCGCGGCGCTGGGTGCGCTTCTTCTGGGTGTGATCGTCAGCGGCCTTTTCGTCGCCTTGTCGATGACATCGGGCGGTGGTGCCTGGGACAATGCGAAGAAATATATCGAAGACGGCCATCATGGCGGCAAGGGCAGCGAAGCCCATAAGGCGGCTGTAACGGGTGACACAGTGGGGGATCCGTATAAGGACACCGCTGGCCCGGCCGTGAACCCGATGATCAAGATCACGAACATCGTGGCCTTGCTCCTGATCGCGATCCTCGCCCATATGGCGTAAGGCAAAGCGAGCATTCTTATGAAAAAGAAAACCCCCCGGAAGTGGATACTTCCGGGGGGTTTTATTTGGCCTAAAATGAGAGGACGTTTAGGTTGATCCGACCATCCGTAACATTTGCCGAACGATGGAAAGGTCCTTGCCACCGGATGGTGTCGTGTTGGAATTAAAATCAAACAGCAGGCCATCTTTTTGACCGTAATTGGCGATGCGTTCGACCTTAAGTGCCTTCGTAAAGACAACGGTCAGCACACGCTGATCAGTAATCGTGGGCGTGTCGTACATGAAGGTACGATTGGTATTCTGGCTAATATAATACCAGCTCTGG